>NZ_LATD01000001.1 GCF_000981895.1 Streptomyces odonnellii
ACAACCGCGGTGTCCTTACTCGGTGGAGGATGCTCGGTCAGGGGCGGTGGGTGGCGGGCCCGCCTCAGGTGGTGCTGGGTCCCTCCAGCAGCACGAGGGGTGAGACGAGGAGTGCTTCGGCTATCGCGACGAGGTCGTCGACGTCGCAGCGCCGCTGGGCACGTTCGATTCGGGACAGCATCGTGTTGGACATCGGACGGCCAAGGGCCGTGACGCGGTCGGCCAACTGGCGCTGGGCAAGACCGCGTTCGGTGCGGAGGATTTCGATGGTGTGGGCGGTCCGTATTCCTGCCGGACCCATTTCCAGAGAACGTGCTGCCATAGCTCCATTTGTAGCGCGCATTCCCCGGTTTGGTTAACCGGGGATCGTCGGCTATGTTGCGCCCGCTTGGTCAGCGAGCAGGGCGAAATTCCAGTCCCCCACTCTAACGTCACGCGACCCGACACAGATACCTCGATGTGCTTCTGACGTGGGGTGTTGTGTTGTAGCTTCGCCGTTGCCGGCGCGTCAACGGCTTCCCGGTGTGATGCTTCTGGCTCGGTCGACAGGGCAACTATTTGGTCAACCGGCGATCGTGCCCTACGGTTTTGGTCCCGCCCGCTACCAGCCTGATTTCTTGCGGCCTTTCTGCCGTGAGAGATTGCGCCGGATCGGGCTGGACTTGCGCGACCTGGGTGTGGCTATGTTGACGACACCCCCCGGAAAGCGCAGTCGGTTCGCGTCGCACCCCGCGCCAACAGCCCGCCCCCTCCGTTCGAATCCCGCCCCGACCGACGGTGAGCCGTGGTGTCCGCCGACTTGGGAGACTCGAATCCCTGGGCGATGATGAGCTTCTCGGAGTCGGGGTCGATGTAGACCAGGTCGCAGCCGTGGTCCTGGCCCCCGTCGGTCAAGGCATCGACAGCCACGGCGCGGATATCGTCGATGTACAAAGCCCACTCGGTGCGTGGCTTTCCGAACGCCGATCTTTACCAGATGGCGTCGTACTGCCTCGGTCTGGGGCTCACCCGCGGGCACCTCATCTACGCTGCGGGTGAGAGACCAGCCCTGCGTCACACCGTCCAGCACTCCGGCATTGAGCTCATCCAGCACACCGTGCCGCTGGCTGCTGAGCCACCTGCAATACTCACCGCCATGTCACGAATCGCCGCCGCACTCGCTAACAAATCATGATGGTCTGACCAAAGCGCCTCAAGAAGGCTCAGCAGCATCCCATCACCCGACAGTATTCCCCGCCTCCTTCCTCCCGAAGTTCACGGATCAGGCCGATCAGCTATAGCGAAGATCGTTACGGTAAGAGCCTGGACGCGAGGGAGGGGACCCAATCCACGAGAGCGGACACGGTCGACCTGCAGCGGATCCCACCTCACGCCCAGCGACCTGCTCGGCCTACGGCTGCAACTGCCCGCCGGAACCGTCGTCCACATCTGTGAGAATCCGCGCGTAGTGGAGGCCGCAGCCGACTCGGCCTGCGCCCGGCCCCTGGTCTGCACCTCCGGCAGCGCCGCCACGGTGGTCCTCACACTTCTCGACGCCCTCGCCGCCACCGGCTGCCACTTCGCCTACCACGGGGACTTCGACTGGCCGGGCATCGCGCTGGCCAATCGGATGATCCGTTGCTATCGAAGCCTTGCCGTGGCGCATGGGCGCCGAGGACTATGAACACCAGGCTGAGGGCATCCCTCGACTACCACTCGACGGCCGGCCGGTCGACGCCGACTGAGACCCGGGCCTTGCCCCTACCATGACCGCCCTCGGCGTCGCGCTCCATGAGGAGGCGACGCTTGACCTGCCGGTGGAGGACCTGTCAGGCCAGACTTAAGGAAGGGAAGGCAACGGTACACTGCGGACAGCCTGCTCCCCGACGGAGGCACGTCAGGTCAGGGGCCTGATCTGCGTGAGCAGACACCACTGACGGAGGTCATAGCCTGTCTCCGACAGGAGCGGCCCGTGTTCCACTCCAAGGCTGACCTACAGCACAGCTTCGTGCAGGCCGCATCTGTGCCAAGCGGGACTGTCAGTGCCGTGTGCTAGGCATGGTGGCATGCACCCCACGGGTCCCTTGCCCCACGTAGACCTCACTGACTCGCAGCGGCAGCTGCTTGCGCATCTGGTATCCGCCTCCCTGCCTGACCCCGGTGGCAGTGGGGGCGTCGCGGAAGCCGTGGTCGCATACGGCCTCGACCCCGACCAGGTACGCGCCGATCTGCGGTCCCTGATCTGGTTGAAGTTCGTCGCCCGGGACCGTGGCCGGCTGTTGGCCACCGATCTCGGAGCAGCCGTCCATTTTCGTTCTTTGTACGAGTCGGCGGAGGAGCGCCTCAGTGAAATTGCCCGGCTTGTCGAGGCGTACAAAGTACAGGCACCCTCGTTGACTCGTTGCGTTCGGCGACTGGCTCAGGGCTCCATCTCTTTTGAGGAAGCACTGACCAGTTTGGGTGACTCGGATTGAGCAGGTCCTGATCAGCTCACGTCCTCCTTGGGGAAGAGCACGTCCGCGGAACGTTGCCGTGCCTTCCGGCTCGCAGCCGCGATCGGAAGAATCCGGGCCGTAGTCAGGTCTGCCTGCGAGACCACGGGTGCGGCAAGTATCTCGGTCAGCAGCTCATCCTGAGCGGGGGCCATGTCTGTGAGGCAACGCAGCACAGAGAGCAGTTCGATCAGCTCTCTGGTCCATTCCTGAGGCCAGCGCTCGACGTGGATGTCGTCCAGCGGGCTTGTCTTCTTGCTGCTGGGACTGGCCTTGCGGTAGCCGAACCACTTGTTGATGATGCGCATGCCTCCGACATCGTAGGCCCATACGGCTTCGGGGACCCGGGCGAACGCTCCTTCTCCGATGTAGAGCGTCTGCGCCTCGGCGTCGTAACGCAGGCGATGCGGGACCCCGTTGCCGATGTTCTTGAGGTAGCGGACTTGCCGCTCATCCCCTGCGGGGAATTCGACGCAACCAGCGGGTCGTCCCGCACTCAGGTCAGCGCACCGCTCGCCGTATGTCGAGGCCCACAGAACCTCGCTGCCGAGAGCGACTGCCCGATTCCATAACGCCTCGTCCCGGGTCAGCGGCAACCGTACGCCGGGGGTGAGCAGTTCCTCGGCGAATCGTTCGGTGAAGGCGGTGTGGCCCGCGACGGCTACTGCGTACGCGGCCAGTTCGGTCGCGGTGACTCGTTCCGCACCCAGCGATCGGGCGAGATGGGACAAGAGGCCGGCCGGGATGTTGGGAGAGCCGTCGGGATGCAGGACAGGCATGATTCTGCCCCCGCGCCCATTGAAATGGTGCGTGTCAGGGATGAGATGGGTTACTACGACAGCCGGTCCGGAATCGATCTCGTGCGACGACTGCTGGTTGAGGAAAAGCTGCCCGTCCTGCATTGACGCCCATAGATCGGGGCGTGCGTAATCGAGCACCCGGTTGTCCGCGATCAACCATTGCCGGTCGAAGCTGCGCAGGGCCGTGCGAACGAGTCTGGGACTGACGGAGGTCTCCTGACCGGCTGGGAGCAGAGAAGCCGACTGCCCCGGCAACGGCTCCTTCTTACTGTTCAGTGTGCGGTCGCGTGTCTCCTTGAACAGCTTGCTCTTCTCCGTCGGGTCGGTCTCGCGTACAAACGTTGCCCAGCGTCGACGTAAAGTTTCGGCGGAAGGAGCGCTGGCCCAGGAACGATTCGACTTCGCGCCAGGGCTGCCCCAGGGAAAAATGTCGTCCAGTGCCGGAAAGTCCTCCCACCCGGACAGGGTCAGTGGGGTGAAGGGACGAGCGGCCTCAGCATGCGTCTCCCGCCAGCCGTCGTCGTCCAGACCGATCTCTCGCAGTTGTCGGAACTTCTCGTTGCGCCTGCCCGCGAGTGAGCGGTAGTGGACCCGCGCACGGTGGTCCTTGTTCCGCACTGCACCTGCCTTGCGGACAAAGATGCAGATGGCGAGCGGCTGGGCGACACCAGGAAAGATGCGAGTGGCGACTTCCGCTCGCTGTCCCTCGGGGGAGAGATTGATGACCCAGCCCTCGTCACATGTACGACGCAGATAGTCGCGCATGCCCCGGCCACCGGGCCCGGTCGCCCACCCGGAGGGAGTGATGAAGCAGACCACACCGTGCTGATCGTCTTCGTGCGCGTCGAAGACCTTCCAGGTGGCCCAGCGCCAGAAATACACGTACATGTTCTTGAGCATGTGCTCATAGCGCCCGTTGCCCGGATACCGAAAGCCGTCGAGCGGGGCCGCCTCGTGTTTCCCGCTGCCCTTCTCCACCCATCCGCCGCGGTTCTCCGCCTTGTCGTCATAGGGAGGATTGGCGATAACGACCGTGACGGGGATATTCGCCTTCAGGTTGTTGGCGCGTCTCCGGGAGTCCGACAGCGGACCGAAGGTGGAAGGCAGGTAATCGTCCTCAACAAAGGGATTGTCGAGGGTGTCGGTGACAAAGAGGTTGAGGCCGCCCTCGGGCAACGGCGAGTGATAGCGCTTGAGAAGGTCGGATGTCCGTAACTCCGCGACGGCGAAGGGCCCCATCTGCAATTCGAAACCGTTGAGACGCGATGCGAGCCGGGATATGGCGTCCGGTGCCATGGCGGGCCCGTAGCGGTCGGCGGCCTGTTCTGCCACCCGTTCGATGATCGTGTGGAGGTAGGTCCCGGTGCCCATGGCAGGATCCACGATCCGTACCTCGTCCGTGCCGAAGCCGTCGGCCTGCCCCAGTCGGGTACGCAGCACGTCCTCGGTTAGACGAACCATGTCCTCCACAATCTCGTGCGGGGTGTAGTAGGAGCCGCTCTTCTGCCTCAGCTCGGAGTCGTAGACGGTCAGAAAGTGCTCGTACAGATGGAGGTAGGCGTCACGGTTTCCTGTGCGTATCGCCGACCAGTTCACCTTGGCGATTGTTCGCTGAAGCAGTTGGATTGTGACGCTGAAGCGTTCATTGACGTTGCCGGTGAGCAGTTGCAGCGCCCGTCCCATCAGCGCGTGGTCCGCGTCCAGCAGGCGACCGACATCGTGGAGGCTCGCGCTCTCGGTCAGGTGGTCGTCCGAGCGTGCCAGCAGGAGAGCGAAGGTGACGGCCTGCGCGTAGCCGTCCGCGAACGTGGCATCGTCGGCGGACGGGAACAGCAGCTTGCGCCAGTCGTTCTTCAGACCGGTGAAAGGTCTGGCACGTATGTCGGTGTCCGGACTGGAGGACTTGGCTTCTGCGGCCAATTGTTCAAGAACGGCAGACCGGAGGAGGCGGCAGAGCGGCGCGACGTGCTGGACGAGACGGGCGACCTGGGAAATGGGAGCGGGCTTCCACAGAAGGAAGGTCTTCAGCAAAGCGTCAAAGGCGGCAGGATCAGCAGGGACGAGCCTGTCCCCCGCGCTCTTCAGCGAGCCGGTGAACCAGACAGTCTCCCCCAGTTGTCTGCCGTCCCGGAACAGTCTCCACTCCGTCCCGTTGGAGTAGAGCAGGTTGGGCAGATTCCGCAGCTTCTCCCACTGTTCCCGGTTGGCCCTGCTGAACGTAGCCGGATCGACCGGAAGGCCAGGCTTCTTGAGCTCGATGTAGCCGGTCAGCTCACCGTTGGCGCGGACAGCGTAGTCGGGCCGCACCCCGAGGTCGGCAACGCGGAACTCGTCATGCCACATAACTTCGGGCTGTTGGTGGTACTCACCCACCGCCTGAAGCAAGACCTCGAGCGGTCCGCGAATGGCGGCTTCGTCACCTCCGCCCCCGGACAACTTGAGCTTGGACATCCGCCCGAATTCCGCCACGGCAGCGAGCAGCCAGCCGTACATCCCCCCTGACATCTTCCCCCCACAGGTCGCGTCAGAGCGCCGAGCCTAACTACATGATGTCATTTTGGGAATACGAAGCGTCGTCCAATGCAAGCGATCGGCGCCGCAGACAGGGCTATGGTTCAGACCGCCCGGTCGAGGCCGGCTGTCCGCGTGGAGATCTCCGGGCTGTCTGTGGCTACGGCTTCGCGGATCGCAATCGTGCTGCTCGCGCACACGGGCGCGGGCTATGGCGTGTCGATGGTGTCGAGATGATGGCGCAGAACGGCCCTGATCTCTTCGGTGCTGCCTGTGGCCGGCAGGGATGACGGGGTGTCTTCGCCGTTGGCCATGGCGAGGCTGCTGGCGAAGCGTACGAGGTGCGGGGCAGGGACGAAGAAGTCGCGGAGCCATACGGCGAAGACGGCGGCTTCGTCGGCGGTGACATCGGTGAGGGTGATGTAGGCGTAGTCGGGCCTGGGCATCGCCGCCGTTCCGTCCACCCACGCGTCCGGGGCCAGCTCGACCTCGAAATCGAGCACGGTCATGTTGTGGATCCCGGATTTCCGGTATTCCACGGAGGGTTCGGGAAACGCCTGCCTCAAAGCCCTCTCCAGAGACTCAAGGGTGGCGTGCCAGGCTCCGCCATCGTCATCGGGCGGGTAGAAGGCGAAGTTGGTCCGGAGGTTCCGCTCAGCGGGCACTGTCTTTCCTCGGTCTCAGGGTACGTATCGCGTCGAGCCGGGCGTACCCGTCATCGCCATCATGGACTGCCAGTAGGCGGCGTTGTCGCGCCCGTTCGTGACGATCTCAAGGCCCCGGATCTCAGCGTTCGCGGGATTGGCCATGGCCTGTTTGTAGCGCACGAGTTCCTTCTCGTCACCGCCGTACATGGCGTCGACGACCGGGTCCCATGCGATCTCTCCCCTGTTGTTCACTTTGACAGGCTTGGCCAGTGTGCCTTCGACACGGTCGAGGGAGCGGAAGCTCTTCTTCTTGCAGTCCGGGTCCCGCACATGCTTCGCCTCGACGAGATGCCCGTCGGCCGGGCGTATACCGTCCACCATCAGTCCTCGCTTCTTCCCTGCCAGAGGTACCTCTCGCTCGGGATAGCCGGCGATGCGGAGTTGGTACGCGTTGTCCGGGTCAGTCGGGCCGCCGCCGCCCGCCAGTCCGCCCCGGTTGAGGGAGTTCATCCAGGTGCGGAACTGCTGCTGTTCGGCGACGGTGAGCAGGCGGGTCGTGCCCGGTGCCGACGGAATGGGGTCGGCGGTGGGTATGCCAGGGTCGACGGGGTTGGCCAAGGGCAGCAGAGCCGGCGCCTGGCCTTGGTAGGACGCGAGGGCGAAGGGCACCGGGACGGGTATGCGGATCAGCGGAGGAAGGAAGGGCATTCCGGGGTTTCGTGGATCGTCCGAGCCGTGCGGCAGCTTTACGCGGGCCTCTGACGCGTCCAGAGCGTGGGCGACCTCGCCGAGCCGGTGGATCCACGGGTCCTCAAGCACGGCGTTGTGCAGACCGCCGTCATATCCGTTCCCGCCGAACATCGGCTGGTCCCAAGGCATATCCATCTCGAACAGATCCATCTGGTGCTGGAGGATCTTCTCCTTGGCAGCTTCGACGTGGTCGGCATACCGGTCGCACGCCTTGGCCAGCTGGGTGCAAGCCGCCACCAGGTTCACCATGAGGGGCTCATCCTGCTGGGCTCGATCCGAAGGGCACGTGGTCCCCACGCAATTCTTGAAGTACGTCCGGAAGGAATCCGCGGCCTCGCCCGAGTGCGCCTTGTCCGCTGTCGAAGCATAGGTCTGGGCGTCTTCGAGGAAGCGCTGCATCAGCGTCCCGGCATGCCGCCATGAGCCGGCTACGTCCCTCAGCTTCTCCGGCGAACCCCGGAAACGATCGCTCCGGCCGCCGGGCGCGTACTGGTCGTACCACGCCGTCTCACCCACCACTTCGGGCAGTTCCTGGCCGAGCCCGAGATAGTTTTCCGTACAGTCCTCACCCGGGTCGCCCATGCCAGCCGTCAGGTCGACCTGTTTGCCGATGATGGACGCGACGACGCGGCTCTCCTGCGCCATGAACTCACGCGCGTTGCGCATCAGGCCCCTGCCGGATTCCCCCAGTACGTACGAGCTGAACCCCATCTGGTCAAGCGTGGCCGCAGCCGCGGACTTGTACACCTTCGCGAAGTCGCGGCCCGCGTCATCATCACCGGCCATCCCGTTCTGCCGGTCCAGCTCATGGGACAGGGCTATCGCGGTGTCGCGAGCACCTCTCATGACATCGGTCGCCAGCCCCATGGCGCTACGGATCATGCCCTCGGCGATCACTTTCACATCAGGCGCCAGCCCACCACTCATGAGCGTCCCCTCCCGTTCACCGGCTTTGCGAGCACGAACTCTCCTCAGCCACGCTGCCGTTCTATCTCACCGTCAGTCGTGTGTGCGAGGGGTTCACGGCGTGGCTCATAGCATTGGCCGAGATGGCTGGGGTTACGTGCGAACACTGGCCGGAGCCCGGCAGCGCTCCTGGGAGCCATCTGGGAGCCGATCCGCTCCCCAAGCCCCTTCCAGGCCACCCGAGACCCCACCAGCCCAACGCCCTGACCAGGCAAAACTGCAATCAGGCCGGTGTCGATCACGCCCGACCCTCATTCGGGACGAAGAGGTCGTGGGTTCAAATCCCGCCACCCCGACAGCCGAAACACCAAGTCAGGGGCCTGATCCGCATCGCGGGTCGGGTCCCTGCCTGGTTTGTGGGGTCCTCCTGGGTGTCGTTTGGGTGTCGAGTCCCCCGACCGCGTCCGCGCGTACCTCTTGTCCGGCGCCATCGGCAGCTCCGGCCCCGCCAAGGACTCGCGACCCTTCAGGCCATCCGTCGGGTTGCCCGTGCTGCCTCCCGCCGGGATGACGCCGAGGTCGGGCTGTGCAACATGCGTAGCGCGCCGTCGTGGAGGTGGATGGTGCGGGTGGCGAGGCGGGTGAGGGCCGGGCGGTGGGTGGTCATGACCGCTGTGCGGCTCTCGACCAGGCGGCCGAGCGCGCGGACGACGAGTTCCTCGGCGGCGTTGTCCAGTCCCGTGGTGGGTTCGTCGAGCAGCACAACGGGGGCGTCGGCGAGCATGGCGCGTGCGATGCCGACGCGTTGGCGCTGGCCGCCGGACAGTCCGGCGCCCCGGTCGGCGAGCCGGGTGCCCAGGCCGTCGGGCAGGCGTTCGGTGAACTCGGTGACCAGGGCCGCCTCCGCCGCCCGGGCGACCTCGTGCGGGCCGGCGTCGGGTCGGGCGTACCTGATGTTGTCGGCGATGGTGCCGGAGAACAGGAACGTGTCCTGCAGTACGACCACGATCTGGCGGTGCAGCCAGATGGCGGGCATGTCGGTGAGGGGCAGTCCGTCGAGGAGCAGGTGGCCCCGGGTGGGCGGGTAGAGCCCGGCGATGAGGGAGAGCACGGTGGATTTGCCGGAGCCGTTGGGTCCGAGCAGCGCGAGGTGTTCGCCGGGGTGGACGGTGAGGTCGAAGTGGTTGAGGACGGGGCCGCGGCCGTAGTCGAGGGTGATGTCGTGCAGGTCGATTCGGCCGGTGGCACGGTCGGGCAGGCGCCGGTGTCGTGTCGGGGGCGGCGGTGGCTGGTCGAGGATGGCGGCGACGCGTTCCGCGGAGGCCGCGCCCTGGGGGAAGGTGATCGAAAGGCGGGACATCGACCGCATGGGTTTGATCATGTCTTTGAGGTAGCTGGTGACCACGACCAGCAGACCGACGGTCCACCAGTGGTTCACGACACCGAGCCCGCCCGTCCACAGCAGTGCCGCGGTGGCCACCGCGGCGGCGGCTTCGAGCAGTGGAGTGAAACGGGCCCGCAGTTCGACGCTGCGCAGGCCGGCGTCGAGGGTGGAGCTGTTGCTGCTGGCGAAATGCGCGTCGTGCAGATCCTGGCGGCCGAAGGCATGGATGGTGCGGATGCCTTGAAGTGATTCGGTGACGAAGGCGGCGAGGTGTCCTTCGGCGGCGCGCTGCCGCCGTTCCGTCTGGCGGGTCAGCCGGGTGTAGCGGGCGGCCGTGATGAGTATCAGCGGGGCGCCCCCGATCGCGATCAGCCCCAGGCGCCAGTCGACGGAGAGGATGACGACGGCGTAGCCCGCGAGGGCCAGCAGTCCGGGCAGAAGTGTGGAGAACAGGTCGACCAGAGCGTCCTGGATCCGGCTGGTGTCGATCGCGACACGGCTCGTCAGTTCCCCGGCGGCCTGCCGGTCGTGGTAGCTCATGGGGAGCCGTTGCATATGGGCGAAGACGTCCGTACGGATCTCCGCAGTGATGCGCTCTCCGGCGCTGTTCATCACACGGTCGCCGAGGTAGTCGAAGGCCCCAGAGGCGAGAGTGATCAGCAGCAGTGCGACGGCGGCCACGCTGAGCATGGCCAGCGGGGAGTCGCCCACGATGCCCGTGAGCCAGACCAGTGGGCCGCTGGTCCGGCCCTTGAGTACGTTGTCGATGACCAGCGCCAGCGGCCAGGGCGCCGCCAGGTCGGCGATCAGTTCTCCGATGCGCAGTCCCACGCCGAGCACGAGCGTGCCCAGGTGCGGGCGGCCATAGGAACGGAATCGCCATAGGTGTCGCAGCATTCCCGCATCGGCTCGGCGGCCGCTCATCTGCCCACCTCCCCGGTTCATCGGCCCACCTCCCCGGTCAGGTCCGCGCGGGCGGCGTCCTTGAGGGCCTCGTTGCTCGCGCCGGGGCGTATGCCGTGCTCGGCCATGGCGGCCAGCACCACCGGCGCGAGTCCGGGGTCGGCACGGGTGATCGCGGACAGCAGCCGTGAGAACTGGCTGCGCTCGTTCAAGGCGTCCTTGGTCCACCGGGCGGCATCGGCTCCGGCCGACTCCATGCCGCGCAGCAGCGCCGCGTCGAAGCGCGCCGCGTCGGCACCCGTGGCGATGGTCCGCTCACGAGCGGACCAGCATGCCGATGCCCACACGGTGCCGTCGGCGTGCGGGTCCGGGTCCGGCCCGCCCCAGAAGTGCGCCATTGTCCAGCGGGGTTGCAGTTTGCGGCGCCGCGGGTCCCAGTCGGCGATGGCCCTGCGGTGCCAGCCGTAGATGTCCGGGGTGCCCAGCAGGATGGCCGTGAGGACATCCGCCGTGCCCTCGTCCAGGGCGATTTTCCGGTTGGACTGCTGCGCGGGAGGACGCAGCCGGTTGAGCCGGAAGTCCGCGGTGTGCCGGCACACATGATGGCCGACCTCGTGACAGATGATCGCGGGGTTGTGTGCGGGGGCATGGAAATACCGGCTGCCGTCCGGTGCCGGGACGAATCCGTCACCGCCTCCCAGATGGACCTCACCCGTGCGGCTCAGAGCGGCGGGCTCGTCCGTGAGCGACGCCCTGGGAAGCCTGTAGTGCCCTCCGTGCCAGCGGCGGGGCTCGTTGTGCATCCCGATTCTGACCAGCAGGTGAGGGAGAGGGTGGCCGAGCAGAGCCGAAACGAACAGCAGGGCGCGCTGGACGTGGAAGGCCGTGTTGGTCACGCCGAATGCCCGGGCCTGCCGGTCCGCGGCGGCGTCGGCCAAGGGGCCGCCACCGGCCGCGGGGTCGAACATCAACGTGGAGCCGTCGAACAGCCGCCCGCCGCGCTCGTCACGGACCGTGGCCTCGGGCAGCACCACTTCGGCCGGCCGCAACTCAACGACGTCCAGGGCGACTTCGCGCAACTCCCCGGGCCGGGGACCCCCGTCGGGTATGTAGACGATCGCCGGGATCACGGGGCATCATCCTCGGGCAGCGGCGTCGGCGAGGGGTCCCGCCGTGGCGGCGGTCTGCCGGGCCGGCGCACGCACCAGGTCCACGGCCGCGCCGTTCGCCAGCTGTGGCGGGGACAGGACCGGCAGTCCCGTGGCCGCGCGTGCTTCCTGGGAGGCAAGGGGGCTGGCGGTGACGAGGCCGCTCACCACGCGTACCGGAACCCCCATTCCCCGCAGGATCGTCACCCCGGCCACCGCGTCCAGCGCGTTGGCCGCCGCCAGTACGACACCGTGGGCGAATCCGGGCAGGCACTCGGCGAGCGCCCGTGTCTCGGACTGCAGCAGCCCGTCGGCTATCTCCAGGACGACCACGTCCGCACCGTCGTCGACCAGGGCGTCGCGGATGGCGATCATCGTCGTCCGCAGCCGCTCGACCGGATAGCCGAACGTGGACGACATGCCGAAGTCGAGGAATTCGGCTACGGCACGGGCGCCCGCGTCGATGTACGTCCAGCGGTCCTTGCCGCTGCCGGAACCGGTGACCTTGCCCGCGCCGGCAGCCAGTCCCGCTCGCGTCCAGCCGCACACCATGGCCGACGCCGTCGTGGTCTTGCCCGCGTTCATCGACGAGCCGAGCACGACCAGAGTGCCCCACTCCGGCGCCGTGTGCGGCGACGGCGTCCGCGCGTAGTGTTCCAGCGACAGCGGCCTCCCGGACCGGTCGTTCAGCGTGCCGATCACCTTCAACTCGGTCGGCGGCAGCCGTCGCGTATGCGCCGAGGCGACCGTTCCCACAAGGCCGCCCGCCGTGAGCAGATGAACGTTGGGGCCGGTCGGCAGGTAACCCTCGTAGAAGTCCGTGGCGTACCGGTTGCCGTACGCACCCACCACGATGTCGCCCGAATAGAGACGGACGCGCCGGCCATGGACATCCTCCAGATGGTCGAGCTCGCCCAGGTGGGCCACCGTGGCAACCACGAGATCCCCGAGCTGCGGTTCGCGAACCGATCCACCGGGCACGGTCGCGTCCCGGTCGTGGATCCGGCGCGTCACATAGCCCCACTTGGCCCCGGCAAAGTCTCTCATCGCAGATCCCTCACGGTGCGGGTCGGGCCCGTGCCGGCGCCCGAGCGAGTGGTCGTCCCTTCGATCGCTCACACCCATGTTCGGTGCTCCCGCGATCGATCGCATTGTGGTGGCGGCCCTGGCGGTGGCCGGTGTGGCGAAGATCCAGTGCCAGAACGGGAGTCCGCGGGTCCCAAAATTCTCGGCGGGTACGGTGGCGAGGGTGCGACCGCGGGGCCTACGGGGAAGCCTGCGAGTTCAAGCAGACTCCGGCAGGAGCTGAATCCGTGTACGGCACACCCATGGAGTGCGCAGACGCTCTCGCCTGACGTTGTGTGACGACGGTTGGCGCAGTCTGACGACGGTTGGCACTGTCGGACGACGGCCCATCAGCTTTGTGGGGTGAGTTCCACCACCGGCGGACGCGGAACCATAAGTACAGCGGCACAGCACGGCATCCGCTGCGACTGACAGTGACCGTCAACGACCCCGCACCGTTCAGGGCCGGTCTTCCGATCCGATCAGGAGGGCCGGCCCTGAGGCGGCCGGACGGTTTACGACTGGAGGGTTTACGGCCGGACGGTTGACGGCTGGAGGGTTGACCGCTCGACGGTTTACGGCTGGACGGTTGTGGACGCCGGACAGGTCGTGAGCGGTCACGCTGTTGCGGTCGAGGACGCTGCGGCCGAGTGCGAACTGCGGCCAGATCCCGGCGGCCTGGCGGCGGCTGCGTTCGCTCCACTCCCTGGCCGGCCCGCCTCTGGTCTTGTAGTAGTTGAGCGCGTAGCCGCCGCTGTGGATCCGCAGCAGGCAGAAGCCGCCGGGGTACTCCTTGACGGCGCTGACCTCCTGAAGTGTCACGCCGGGCGCCCGCGGGACGACGGTCCGCTTGTTGCGGTGGGTGTGGCCCGCGTGGTGCAGGAAGACGCCGGGCGCCGAGGCGTAACCGTCCAGGATCGACCGGGCCTGGCGTCTGTCCAGGCGCTGGCCGCTGGTCACCGGGAACGGCGAGTGCGGTACGGCCAGCGGGTGGTGCCCGAAGACCACCGTGGGCTGGTCCTCGTGCTGCCTCAGGCCGTCCCGGAACCAGGACAGTTGTTCTTGCGAAAGTCCGCCGGCACCGCCGCCGTTACCCGTCTTGTCGTAGGTGTCCAGGCCGACGACGCGCAGACCGTGCAGGTCACGGGAGAAGTACGTGGGCCCGTCGCCCTCGAAGAAGCCGTCTCGGAAGGAGTCGTACGCCTTGGGGCGGTCGTGGTTCCCGCGGGCGACGAAGTAGTCCTCGCCGTAGCTGCCGAAGCCGTCGAGGATCTCCTTCGCCCTGCGCAGGTCCGCCGCTCCGCCCTCGGCGGAGATGTCCCCCGCGGCCAGCAGATAGTCCGCCCCGCACCGCGCCGCATCCTCCACCAGGGCCCGGCTCATCACCTCCGGGTACGGCGCGAGCCCCGGGCTCTGCGCGATGCCGCGCAGCAGCGGGATGCCGGCGATCCGCCCGGCGGTGGTCTCCCCGAGGTGGAGGTCGTTGCACAGCGCGATCGAGAACAGGTAACGCCCCGGCGGCGGCTGGGGCGTGGTGAACGAGTAGGGCCCCGCCGAGCCGAGCCCGTACGGAGAGGTGCCCACCGCGTTGCCCGAGACGAGGTGCAGAGGGGTGGGCGTGGCCGCCCTGCCCCGGGAGCGGGCACGGTAGTAATACGTCTGGCCCGGCTCAAGGCCGGTCAGTTCCACGTAGTGGTACGCACTGGGGCCGTCCCCCACCGCACTCCGGTCCAGCCGGGCGGGATGCGTACCGTAGACGACCTCGCCCTCGGTGACGGCGGGAAGCATACGGCCGAGGCCGTCGTCAGTGCCGGGAACGCCGGTGTACCAGGTGACAACGGCCCGGTCCTCGGTAAGCGTCACCAACTCAAGATTGACGGCCGACACCGCGTCGCGGCCGCGGCGACGGCCGGACCCCGCATCGCGGCGGGAGTCGAGGGCGGTCACGCGCGCGGCGGAGGCGATGACCGCGGCCCAGTGGAGGAGTTCCTGCCGGGTGGAGCGACAGCAGCGCATGTCGGGCCAGTGCCCACGGGCCATGAACGCCCGAGAAGCTTCCGTAGGCACCATCACATATGCGAAGTGACATCTCACTCCGGCCACCGCCCCCGCCCGCCGCTTGCGGGCCGTACGACGCCGGGACGTCCGACGGTACTCGGCAGTCC
Organism: Streptomyces odonnellii; assembly: GCF_000981895.1. Classification (GTDB taxonomy): domain Bacteria; phylum Actinomycetota; class Actinomycetes; order Streptomycetales; family Streptomycetaceae; genus Streptomyces; species Streptomyces odonnellii. The sequence goes on from NZ_LATD01000001.1 coordinate 14,751, forward strand.
ATTCGCTCGCCCAGGGCGCGACAACCGTGGAAACCCGAGCGACGGAGCCTTCTCGTACCCGGCAGAATCCCGGCATGTCCACCGAGGTGAGCGGAATGATCGAGTGCAGGCCGGGAGCCCGTACGTGGGGTGAGGACGACGAGGACGCGGTGTGGCGGGTCGCCATCGATCTCGTCTTCCTCAACACCGGCAATGCTTACGACGCCCTTGCCTGTCTCTTCGGCGTCCGCAACTCCTTCGGTTTCCGGCCTCTGACGGAGGGGCGCGGACTGCCGGAAGACGCATCCGACCGGCTGCGCTCCGAGTTCACGGCCTGGGGCGGGCCGGAATCCGCCCATGGAACCACCTGGATCACCTGGGCCGAACTGACCGCCGCCGACTGGGACGGGACCGACCGGTCCGGCACCCGCAGTCGGCTCGTGGTCGCGGGAGAGGGAACCCACTGGGCGCCGGTCTGGGATGTGATGCGCGTACTGGGCGGGCTGCATGGCGCGGAGAACGTACGGCTCGTCGTCTGGTTCGACTGAGACGCCGGAACCGCAAGTCCGTCAGGACCTGGCCACCGAGTCATCCCGATCGGGCCCCTCTGCGGTGACGGGGCTGGGACGGGTTCGCTGTGGTGCCGGCATCGACCGTGCGGTTGCCTCTCCCGCACTGTCGGTTGGTTGTCGGTGGGGTGTCGGTGGGGGCCGGGAGCGTGGGGTGCGTGGGGCTTGGGCGTACGGGGCGCTTGGCTTCGGGGTCCTCGGTTGCCTCCGCCGTCCCGACCCGAGCCCGAGTTCGAGCCAAGGAGTCCGCCGTGCCGACCGTGTCCGCCGTAACCGCAGCGCCGGCCTGGGACGTTCGTCGTCTCCCTCGCGCCGACGGGAAGTTCTTCCTCGTCACCGGCGGGAACGCCGGGATCGGGTACTTCGTCGCCGAGCAGCTTGCCGGTACTGGGGGCACGGTCGTTCTCGGCTGCCGGGACGCGGTCAAAGCCGAGGCCGCGATGGGGTCGATACGTTCGCGCGTGCCCGGCGCCGAGCTGCGGCACATGCGGCTCGATCTGGCCGATCTCGGCTCCCTCGAAGCGTCCGTGGACGCTCTCGGGCTGGACCGGCTCGATGCCGTCGTCCACAACGCCGGTGTCGCGCTGGACCATACGCCGCGTCGCGAGACCAAGGACGGCCACGAGCTGATGTTCGCGACCAACCATCTCGGGCACTTCGCCCCGACCGGATGGCTGGCCCCTCTGCTCGCCGTCGCGCCGGGGAGCAGAATCGTCACCACCGGCAGCTTCGCGGCCAAGTCCGAACACCTGGACCTCGACGACCTCCAGAGCACACACGACTACCGGCCCAAGCGCGCCTACGCCCGGTCGAAGCTGGCGCAGACGCTCTTCGGCCTTGAACTCGACCGGCGGCTGCGCGCTGCGGGCAGTACGGCGCTGAGTGTGGTCGTCCATCCCGGCGGCGCGCTCGACTCCCTCACCCCCGCGCGCCCGCCGCTTCATGCCCGTACCTCTGCCGAGCGGCTGCGCGCGCTGCCCGCGGCCCTGCTCGTCCAGGGCAAGGAGGCCGGTGCGTGGCCGGCCGTGCGCGCCGTACTGGATCCGGCGGTACGGGGCGGTCAGCTCTGGGCTCCGCACCGGTTCGGCCTGCGCGGCGAGCCTGCCCTCGAAACCCCCCAAGGTCCGCGGGCCGACACCGCGACCGCGGCACGTCTCTGGACCGCGAGCCGCGCTCTGACCGGTATCGACCCGGCCGGCATCGACCCAACCGGTATCGATCCGGCCGGCATCGGCCCGAACGGTGTCGACCCGAGTGGTGCTGGCTCATTGACTGATCATCATCTTTGATGCGCGGAGACGGAATCCGCAGGGGCAGTCGGGGCGCACCGCGCTCGTTCAGGTTCCTCAAGGTGCACTGGGCGGTCGCTAAGTTTGTCGTAACAGAAATGGTTCCCTTCGAAATCCCAAGGGAAATCTCAAAGGATCGGTGCCATGGGACAACTCGACAGCAAGGTCGCCCTCGTGACCGGCGGAACGACCGGGATCGGCCGTGGGATCGCGGAGCGGCTGGCCGCCGAGGGGGCGACGGTGTACGTGACCGGGCGGCGGAAGTCCGAGCTGGACGAGGCCGTGGAGATCATCAACGGGCGGGCGACCGGTGAGCGGGCCATCGGCGTGCAGAGCGATGTGTCGAATCTTCTCGACCTCGACCAGTTGTACGAAATGATCGGGACCCGCAGCGGACGGCTGGACGTCCTTGTCGCCAACGCCGGCGGCGGCACCTTCGCGCGGCTCGGGGAGATCACCGAGGAGCACTACGACCGGACCTTCGACATCAACGTCAAAGGGCTCCTCTTCACCACCCAGAAGGCACTTCCTCTGCTCCCCGACGGCGCCTCGATCATCGTCCTCTCCTCGATCAACGCCTCGCTCGGCCTTGAGAACCAGAGCGTCTACAGCGCCACCAAGGCCGCCATCCGCAACCTCGCCCGCACCTGGGCCGCCGAACTCGCCGGGCGCGGCATCCGCGTCAACGCCATCAGCCCGGGCCCCATCGAGACACCCGGGATCCTCAGGATGGCCGGTGACGATCCGCAGGCCGAGAAGGAGTTCAAGGACAGGATTACGGCGCGGATCCCGCTCGGCCGGATGGGCCGGACGGACGAGGTGGCCGCCGCGGCCCTGTTCCTCGCCTCCGACGAGAGTTCGTTCACCACCGGAGCCGAACTGTTCGTCGACGGCGGCTTCGCGCAGGTCTGATCGCGTCACCGCCGGGCTCGGCGAGCGCGTCGCCGCCGCCGCGCTCCGGGTCCGGGCAGGTCCGCGCTCCGGGTCCGGGAAAGTCCGGGCTCGTGATCCGGGCGGTCCAGGCAGGTCCGCGCTCCTGATCCGGGCGGTCCGGGCAAGTCTGCGCTCCTGATCCGGGTGGTCCGGGCTGGTGATCCGGGCGATCCGTGCGGTCCGGGCTCCCGTGTCGTCACGGGGCGAGCGCCGTCACACCCGTGGAGCGAGCAGGTCCAGCGCCTCGTCCCAGCGGAAACCCGCCGCGACGTCGGCGCCGCTGTCGGGCTTGTGCGGTGTGTGCGTACCGATCAGGACGTTCATCTCGCGCAGCCGGTCCAGGCTCTGCCGGTACGCGGGGTGGGCGGCCTGGGCCGCGTTCAGGAAGGGCAGTACGGCGGTGGGGATGCCCATTCCGTACGCCTCGCACAGGATGCCCACGGCCAGGGTGTCGGAGATTCCCGCCGCCCACTTGTTGATCGTATTGAACGTCGCCGGGGCCACCGCTATCGCGTCCGGCGGCGGGAGAGGGCGCGGCTCGCCCGGGGTGCGCCAGGCCGAGCGGATCGGATAACCGGTTCGGACGATGATCGCATCGGTGTCGATGAACCTCAGGGCATGCGGGGTGGCGATCACCCCCACATCCCAGTGCCGCTCCTGAGCTGCGGCGATAAGGGTGGTGACGTCCGCGGCGATGCCGGCCGCGCAGACGACGACATACAGAAACGGGTTCTTGCGTTCATCGCCTGGCCGGACAGTCGGCTGATCCGACTGTCGGTCGATCGGCTGGTCCTGGAACTGATCCATCACTGCCCGCTCCCCTTCATTGCCCGCTCCCACCTGGACTCGCGGCCCCCTCGACCGCAAGGATGTCGCCCGGCCGGAGCCGCTCGTACAGCCACTCGGCGTCGGACGAGCGCAGACCGATCCAGCCGTGGGTGGTGTCCTGCCGGCCGGGCGCGCTCTCGTTGTAGGTCATGGCGACGATGTAGTTCGTACGGTTGTCAGGGGTACGCAGTTCGATGACCCACGGCAGCCTGACCTCGTACTCCCGCCCCACGACCGCGCCCGCGCCCATGCCTTCGGTGGGCATGCGCTTGTTGAGGTACTTGGCGGTGACGGTCATCCGGCCGGTGGGCGTGGGGGCCTTGAGCGCGCCCGAGGAGATGGGCAGTTCGCGGCCCGCGACGGTCAGCAGCCGACGCGAGAGATCGGCCGTGCCCGCGAGGGGTGCCGGGGCGCCGCGGCTCGCCGCCGGGGTGGCTGCCCGCTCGGCAGGACCGTCCTGACCGGCACCGAAACCGACGGTCAGGGCCACGACAACGGCTCCCGCGGCGACGGCTCCACCCGCCAGTGCCGCACCGCGCCTCCGGCCGCGCCGCACGGCCGCACGGCGCCTGATCTCCGCACCCGGAAGGCGTGGCGGACTCTCGTGCGACTGGGCCAGTTCGCGCAGCGCGCCGCTGAGTTGAGCACGCGAGCGCGCGTCGGCTCCCGCGCCAGCTTTCGCGCCCGCTTCAACGCCCGCTTCCGCGCAGCCACCGGTGAGGCCGACGGGATCGGTGAGGTCATCGGACACGGCCGTCCTCCTTCTCACCCTGCTCATCGGCGTCGCCCACGGAGAGATGCCGGGCGAGCGCCGCCCGGCCGCGCGCCAGACGGGCCTTGACGGTTCCGACAGGGGCGCCGGTTTCGGAGGCTACCTGCTCCACGCTCAGGTCGCACAGATGGTGCAGGACGACCGCCGTCCGCTGGGCCTCCGGCAACTGCCGCAGCGCCGCGACCAGCGCCGTGCGCTCCGGATCCGGGCCGGGAGGGTGTTCGGGCGTGTGGGTACGGCGTACCAGCTCCAGCCAGCGGCGCGCCCGGCGCCACCGGCTCACCGCGAGCCGCATGGCCACCGTACGGATCCAGGCCTCGGGAGCCTCGTCGGCCAGGAAGCTCTGCCGCCGGTCCCAGGCCCGTACGAATGCCTCCTGGACGACATCCTGCGCTTCGCCGTGGTCCCCGGTCAGGGCGTACAACTGGCCCGTCAGCCGAGGGAACGCGGACGCGTAGAAGGCGTCGAACTCGTCCTCGGTCATGCCCCCGTCGGCCCCCTCCCCGTACCGACCGCACCGAACTTCCTGGTTTCTTGTGCAACCCGTTCGGCTCCGTGGTGCGTACAGGTCGCGTACATCGAAACACAAGAGGGGGAATCCCATGATCTCGGGAGTCAGGACCGGTCGTCCGGCCCGTAGCACCGGTCGTCCGGCCCGTGTCCGGAGCGCGGTGGCCGTCTGCGCGGCAGCAGCCGCAGTCGCGCTCGCGCTCACGGGCTGTTCGGCCCAGGCAGGCACGGGCGGTACGAACGGTGCGAACAGTACGAACGGCAGCGCCGGCGATACGGAAGGGACAGCCGATCAGAAGCAGCCCGCCGTCGCGGACCCCGCCGCCCGGCGCGCGAACACCCAGGCGAAGCCCACGCCTTCAGCGACGCCCTCAGCGGCTCCGGAGCCGGCGGTGCTCAAGAACGTACGGATCAATGTCGCCGACGGACAGACCGTGGACGTCGGCATGCCCATATCGCTCACATTCGACCAACCCGTCCCGGACACCGAACGGGCGGCCGTGGAGCGGCTGTTGGCGGTCTCGACCTCGACGGGCGTCACCGGCTCATGGAGCTGGGTCAAGGACCGCAATCTGCTGGACGGACAGCGGATCGACTACCGGCCGCGCCAGTTCTGGGCACCTGGCACGAAAGTGACCGTACGGGCCGGCTCCGGTGTCACCCGTAACTTCAAGATCGGCCGCTCGTTGGTCGCCATCGTCGATGTCCGCACCCACACCATGACCGTCGACAAGGACGGCACCACCCGGCAGATCCCGATCACCGCGGGCGCCCCGGGCATGGACACCTGGAACGGCACCATGGTCGTCTCCGACAAGCAGCGCCGGGTGCTGATGGACTCCCGCACGGTCGGCTACGGGGACGCGTACAAGGGCTACTACTCGTACGCCGTCCACCTCACCACCTCCGGCACCTATCTGCACCAGAACCCCAAGGCGGACACCTACGCGGGCCGGCAGAACGTCACACACGGCTGCATCGGCCTCGCGACGGACGGCACAGCCAGGCGCTTCTACGAAGAGGTCATCCCGGGGGACGTGGTGCGGGTGACCGGTTCGACGGAGACGGTGGCGGCGGGCAACGGTTACGGGGACTGGAACCTCGATTGGGAGGAGTGGCGGGCGGGCAGCGCACTACGCTGAGTCCGGCCGCGGTCACGACGTGATGCGTATCCGTGCGGGGATCGGTATTCATATACGTCAAAGGTTGCGCACGCATTAAAGTGTCCCTATGGGCATGCGCATGAGCGGTCACGATCACAGCAGAACAAAGAGCAGGTCGGAGCGCGGAACCGAGTGGGAGACCGCGGTCCTCGACGGAGGGCCGGCGGACGGGGTACGGATGCGGGTCGCCGACCGGCCCGCGGTGGTGCAGGTGACGTACCCCTGCGAGGTGGAGGGGCCCGCGGGCGGAGCGCAGGTGGAGGCGCTCTACGTGTACCGGCGCGATCCGCGCGTACAGGAGGAGCCGCTGCGGTACGGGTTCGACCAGGCGAGCCCCTGAGAGGTACGGGACTCCGAGAGGTACGGGACCCTGAGGCGTACGGGACGGGGGTCGGGGGG
>NZ_LATD01000010.1 GCF_000981895.1 Streptomyces odonnellii
GTCCTTTGCCTTCGAAGGGGGCGTGCGCCGGGGCGTGAGCGCTGTTTACAACCGGCTGCACGCGCCCCTCAGCGTGCCTCAGCGTGCGTTGCGAGGTGCCGCCGCGTTCTTGGCCGCCACCACCGCGTCGAACACCTCGCGCTTGGGCACCCCGGCCCCCGCCGCGACGGCCGCGATCGCCTCCTTGCGCCGCGCCCCCGCCTCCTCCCGCACCCGCACCCGCCGCACCAGTTCCTCCGCGTCGACATCCCCGGGCCCCGGTTCCGGCGCGCCCGCCACGACGACGGTGATCTCGCCCCGTACCCCCTCGGCCGCCCAGGCCGCCAGCTCGCCCAGACCGCCGCGCCTGACCTCCTCGTACGTCTTGGTCAGTTCGCGGCAGACCGCGGCCCTGCGCTCCGGGCCGAAGACCTCGGCCATCGCGGCGAGGGTGTCGTCGAGCCGGTGCGGCGCCTCGAAGTAGACGAGCGTGCGCCGCTCGTCCGAGGTCTCCCGGAGCCTGCCGAGCCGCTCACCCGCCTTGCGCGGCAGGAAGCCCTCGAAGCAGAAACGGTCCACCGGCAGCCCGGAGAGCGCCAGCGCGGTCAGCACGGCGGACGGCCCCGGTACGGCGGTGACCCTGATCCCGCGCTCGACGGCCGCCGCCACCAGCCGGTACCCGGGATCGGAGACGGACGGCATGCCCGCGTCCGTCACCAGCAGCACCCGCGCCCCGCCGGCCAGCGCCTCGACCAGCTCGGGCGTCCGCGCGGACTCGTTGCCCTCGAAGTACGACACGATCCGGCCACGCGTCTGCACGCCCAGCGCCTGGGTGAGCCGGCGCAGCCGCCGGGTGTCCTCGGCGGCGATCACATCCGCGGTCTCCAGCTCGGCCGCGAGCCGGGGCGGCGCGTCCGTGACCTCACCGATCGGCGTGCCCGCGAGTACCAGCGTTCCATTCACATCCGCCATCCCGCCATCCTCGCAGGGCATGGAGCACCCCTCGCACAGCGGCGTTCCCTACGATGGCGCGGTGACCAGTACTGCGCCAGAAGCCCTCCAGGGGCACGACGCCGGCGAAACGCCGCCCTCATGGCCTCAGCGGCTGCGCCGATTCGGCCATGTGCCCCGGCCGGTGACCGGGCTGCGCGAGCGGCTGGTACCCCCGTACACCCGGCCCTCCGACCGGCTCTGGGCCGTGCTGGCGGTGCCGCCCGCGACGGCCGAGCGGCTGCTCCGCTGGGCCGCGTGGGGCGGACCGCTGCTGGTGGCGGCCGTGGCGGGAGCGCTGCGGTTCTGGCATCTGGGCAGCCCCAAGGCGGTGATATTCGACGAGACGTACTACGCCAAGGACGCCTGGGCACTCGTCAACCAGGGGTACGAGGGGAGCTGGCCCAAGGACATCGACAAGAAGATCCTGGCCGACCCGTCCTCGGTGCCGCTGCCGACGGATCCGGGCTATGTCGTCCATCCGCCGGTGGGCAAGTGGATCATCGGGCTCGGTGAGCAGCTCTTCGGGTTCACACCGTTCGGCTGGCGCTTCATGGTGGCGGTGCTCGGGACACTCTCGGTGCTGATGCTGTGCCGGATCGGGCGGCGGCTGTTCCGTTCCACCTTCCTGGGGTGTCTGGCGGGCGCGCTGCTGGCGGTGGACGGGCTGCACTTCGTGATGAGCCGGACCGCGCTGCTCGACCTGGTGCTGATGTTCTTCGTGCTGGCCGCCTTCGGGTGTCTGGTGATCGACCGCGACTGGGCGCGGCGGCGGCTGGCCTCGGCGCTCCCGGTCGACGACGAGGGCCTGCTGCGTCCGGACACCGAGGTCGCCGAACGGCTGCGGCTCGGCTGGCGGCCCTGGCGGATCGCGGCCGGACTGATGCTGGGCCTGGCCTTCGCGACGAAGTGGAACGGTCTCTACATCCTGGCCGCGTTCGCGGTCATGGCCGTCCTGTGGGACGTGGGCGCACGCCGCACGGCGGGTGCGGTACGGCCGTATCTGACGGTGCTCCGCCGGGACATCGTCCCTGCCTTCTTCTCGACGGTGCCGGTCGCGATCGCGACGTACATCGCCTCCTGGACCGGCTGGATCGTCACCGACAAGGGGTACTTCAGGAACTGGGCCACGACCCAGGGCAAGGGCGGCCACTTCACCTGGCTGCCCGACTGGCTGCGCAGCCTGTGGCACTACGAGAACGAGGTCTACCAGTTCCATGTCAATCTGACCTCGGGCCACACCTACCAGTCGAACCCCTGGAGCTGGATCGTCCTGGGCCGTCCGGTCTCGTACTTCTACGAGGACCCGAAGCCCGGCACCGACGGCTGCCCGGCGGGCACGGCCGGCAATTGCGCCCGCGAAGTGCTGGCGATCGGGACACCGCTGCTCTGGTGGGCGGCGGGGCTGGCGCTCTGCTACGTCCTGTGGCGCTGGTTCTTCCGCCGCGACTGGCGCGCGGGCGCCATCGCCTGCGGCGTCGCCGCGGGCTGGGTCCCCTGGTTCTTCTACCAGGAGCGGACGATCTTCCTCTTCTACGCGGTCGTCTTCGTCCCGTACCTCTGTCTGGCGGTCGCGATGATGGTAGGCGCGCTGGTCGGCCCCCCGGGCTCGGACGAACGCCGGAGAACGATCGGCGCGGTGGGCGCGGGTGTGCTGGTCCTGCTGATCATCTGGAACTTCATCTATTTCTGGCCGCTGTACACGGGCTCCCCGATCCCGATCGACGCGTGGCGCTCCCGGATGTGGTTCGACACCTGGGTGTGAGATGTGGAGCCGCGGCCACCGACGGGGAGGCATACTCCGCGGGGGCGGTCCGCTCAGGGGATCGGGACCGCAGGGGCAGCGGGAACGGTGGACTTCACTTCCTGGGGCGACTGGGCACGTGCGCCGGTGGGCGCGGCAGTCATGTCCGCGGCACTGGTGCTGATGTGGCGAACGGTGGTGAAAGCCGCTGCCCTCCGTGACCCGCACCGGCGCACGGGGCGCCATATCGTTCTGGTTCCGCGTCGGCTCATACGCCCGCGTACCGAGATGGTCGGGCGCCGGCTTCGCGCTGCCACGGCCCTGCGGCGGCCCCAGGGGCTGAACGCTACGCGCCCCACGGTCCAGTTCGTGAACCGCTTTGTCGAACTGGACCGTTCAGAACGCGTGTTACAGGTGGGCCGTCGGGTCTGGGCTCAGGTCATCCCGTTGGTGCTGTTCCTCGGCGGCGCGGCTCTGGTCCTGTAGCTTCTCGTCTCCGACGGCCCGGCCTCGCTGTTGGCTCCTCTGGACGACATCCTCTACACCGTGCTGGGTTCGGATGGCTGGTACGGAGAGGTCGACAGCGAATGTGCCTCGTGGACCGTGCTGCGGGGGGTGCGAATCCTGGCAGGTCCCGTGGTGGAGCGGAATTGAATCGGGATTGGCCTTCGGAATCGCCGTGGTTTGGCTCCTCGCCGCGTTGACGCTCCGTTGGGCGGCCACCCGGCGATTCAATTCCTGGAAAAGGGACGAGCCCCCTGTCCTCGACTGCCTGCGCGCCTTGGCCGCCTGCCGTGAAGCCTTGCGCCCCGTGGCTCCGGAAGCGTCGGTTCTTGACATGTGTATCGCCGAGTTGCGCGCGGCATTGCAGGACTTCGCCCGGCAGGGCCCGCCGGCCGATCCGGATCGCCGCGCCGATCTGGATCGCCGCGCCGATCTGGAAGAGCACGCCGCGCAGGCGGCCAGAGCTCTTCATGACGCGATGGGTGAAGTCCTGAAAGACGGCACCGCGGCCTTGCCCACACTCATAGAGCTGCTCGTGGTCATTCAGGACCGGCTTGCCGAATCGTGGTGGCTGGCGTTGCTGGACCCGTCGATGCTCATCGGCGCGCCCGGCCCGGGACCGGCTCCCGCCCCGGGGTCCGCGGCGCCCCCGCCGGCCGCCGACTCCGGCCGCTGGCAACGGTATACGGCCATAGCGACGGCGTTGCCCACGGTTCCGGCACTGCTTGCGCTGGCCTTCACGACGGTGACGATCAACCAGGCCAACGACATGCTGAAGCTCACCGAGCTAGGTCAGGTCGGCTCCGCCTACAACGAGACCGTGGCGAATCTGGGTGACGATTCCATCAACGTCAGAATCAGCACCATCTACGCGATTCAGCGGATCATGCGGGAGTCTCCGAAAGAGCAGCCGGCACTCGTGGAAGTTCCGAGTTCCTACATTCGCGAGCACGCCAAGATGCCCGAAAAGAAGAAGGCCGAGCAGCTTCGGAAGAACGAGAAAACGAGACCCGCCGATGATGTGCAGGCCGCGCTGACCGTCCTGGGCGGACGCGAAGTGAACATGGAATCAGACCCGATAATCAACCTTCGCGACACCTTTCTCGTCGGGGCTGATCTGAGCTATTTGGACTTCGTGAACGCGGATCTGCGGGGAGTCGACCTGACTCGCGCGTTCCTGGAAGGCGGAGAGTTCGAGGACGTCTGGTTCGACGGCGCTCAGATGTCGGAAGCCGTTCTGAGCGACGGGGATTTCGAGGACTGCGATTTCATCGGAACAAACCTCAGGGGTGTCCTGTGGGATGGAGCAGACTTCGAGAACGCCGATCTGACGGACGCCGACCTGGTCGGCGCGAGCCTCACCGAGCGAGAGGACATGGCGGTCATCGACCTCAGGTACGCGGAGCTTTCCGGCACGGACCTGACCGATGCCGACCTGACGGGCGCCTACCTCATGGAGGCTGATCTCAGCAAGGACAGTGAGCGGAAACTCCCCGCCGCGAAGCTCACCGGTACGAACTTCACGGACGCGGACCTCACCGGCGCGTCGCTCGACGGCGCCGACCTGCGAAGGGCCGTCCGGGACGGGGCGATTCTGCCCTAGAGCGGGTCCGGTCTGCCCCGGGCCCTGTCCGGCGGGTCTCGCGGAACGTGCCCTGTGGGACCTGAGCCGCTCACAGCCCGGAGGCGACCGCCGCCGAGCCGCGAAGGAAACTCAGCGTCGCAGTCCGATAACGCCTTCCGCTCTTGCCTCGTCCGTCCCGTAGAGTGCCGTCCGGTACCGCGTTGAACATGTTCAGATGTTCGGGGCTCCTGGGGAGGGGGACTGCACCATGCGCAGTGGAGCGAAGGTCGCCATAGTCGGCGGGGTGTTCGCCGTGATCGCCGGCGGCGTGGGGTACGGCGCGTACAACGTCTACAGCGGAATCACCGGCGGGGACTCCGGCACCAGCACGGCCTCCGCGACTCAGGAGCTCAAGACCGGGCCGCTGAGTGCCGAGGAGATCGACAAGGCGGCCAAGGCGTTTCTCGCCGGGTGGGCCGACGGGGGCGAGGCGGCGGAGGTCGCGCAGCTCACCAATGACCCCACCGCCGCCGCGCCCGTCATCGAGGCCTACCGCGACGAGGCCCATGTCACCGACGCGGTGATCACACCGGGCCGGGCGGTCGGGGCGAAGGTGCCGTTCACCGTCAGGGCGACGGTGGAGTTCGACGGGAAGAGCAAGCCCTGGTCGTACGGCTCGGAGCTGACGGTGGTGCGCGGACTCACCACCGGGCGCCCGCTCGTCGACTGGGCCCCGTCCGTGATCCACCCCCGGCTGACCGCGACCACCAACCTCGTGACCTCCGAGGCGGCGGTTCCGCCGATCAAGGCGGTGGACCGCAACGGCACCGAGCTGACGAAGGAGAAGTACCCGTCGCTCGGCTCCGTCCTGGACCAGCTCCGGGAGCGGTACGGGGAGGACGCGGGCGGTTCGCCGGGCATCGAGCTGTCGCTGCGGAGCGACGGCGACAGCGTGCCGGGGCAGACCCTGCTCACCCTCGCCAAGGGCAAGGCGGGCACGCTGCGTACCACGCTGGACGCGGACGTACAGGCGGCCGCCGAGGAGGCCGTACGCCAGTTCAGCGAGGCGTCGGTCGCGGCGGTCAAGCCCAGTACGGGCGAGATCCTGGCGGTCGCCAACAACCGCAAGGACGGTTTCAACGCGGCGATGCTCGGCAAGCAGGCACCTGGTTCCACGATGAAGATCGTGACGGCGGCGATGCTGATGGAGAAGGACCTGGCCGCGCCCGACCGGTCGGCGGAGTGCCCGAAGACGGTGATGTACGAGGGCCGTACGTTCCAGAACCTGGACGGCTTCTCCATCGAGAACGGCACCTTCGCGCAGAGCTTCGCGCGCTCCTGCAACACCGCCTTCATCAAGCTGATCGACGACACCCATGACGACTCGGCGCTCAAGAACGAGGCCGAGGAGGTCTTCGGCATCGGCCTCGACAACTGGAAGACGGGCGTCGCGTCCTTCGACGGAAGCGTGCCGGCGGCGACGGGCGGCGAGGCGGCGGCACAGTACATCGGGCAGGGCACGGTCCAGATGAACGTCCTCAACATGGCGTCCATCACCGCCACCGCCAAGAACGGCAGCTTCAAGCAGCCGGTCATCGTGTCCCGTTCACTGGACGACCGCACCCTGGCGACGGCCTCGCGCTCGCTCCCGGACTCCGTCGGCCGGCAGCTCCGCGACATGATGCGGCTGACGGCGACGAGCGGCACGGCCGCGAACGCGATGTCCGGTCTGGGCGGCGACAAGGGCGCGAAGACCGGCTCGGCGGAGGTCGACGGCCAGGCCACCTCGAACAGTTGGTTCACCGGCTTCCAGGACGACCTGGCAGCGGCAGCCGTGGTCCAGTCCGGCGGCCACGGCGGCGACGCGGCGGGCCCGGTGGTGGCGGCGGTACTACGAGCGGGCTGACCGGGGCCCGGCCACGGGGCGGCGGCCACGGGGCGGGCCGCCGCCCCGCTCAGGTCGTACGAGCGGCGCACTCCGCGCCGAGGCCGTCGAGGTCCACGACGGTGAAATGCCGTAACTCCACGATCAGTTGGGCAGCCAGAACCCACCGCACACGCCAGTCGTCGAACGCCACCCCGCCGGCGTCGTACGGCCGCGGAAAGAGGCTCCCGGGCCGGTACAACTCGCCTTGAACCCCGGCCACCGTGACCAGCCCGACGCGCAGGGCGGTGTATCGCTTGCGCAGGTGGGGACACGCCCGTACGGAGGTCACCGCGCAGGGCACACAGACCGGTGGATGCGCGGTGGTCAGCGCGGTGCCCCATGTTTTACGGTCACCCGCGTCCTGGCCCACCAGCCACAGCGCGCCTTCCTCGTTGCGATCGGCGGGCCCGCCGCACACCTGACACAGCATCCTCCGCATGGCGCGCCGCTGCCGCAGAAAATGCACCTGCCCGAAGACCGGCCGCCCTTTCCCCGGGCTCCACGCGATGCGCTTCCACAGGACGCCGTCGTCGTCGCGGTCGTACGGGATCTCCCGCGTGTACGCGATACCCCGCCCGTTGGCCACGACCACCGCAGGCGGACACACCTCCGACGTCCACCGCGCGATGTACGGCACGACATCCGGCTGTTGGTACGCCCCCATCAGCGAGCACCCCCGGCGAACAGCTCCGCCCAGACCGCCTTGCCCGGCCGGCCGCCGTCGCGCTCGCCCACACCCCACGCATCGGCAAGAGCCGCCACCAGAACGAGCCCGCGCCCGTCGCACGCGCCGACGTCGGCCGACCGCAGCTCCGGCTGTTCGGCGGACGGATCGTGCACCTCAATGCGCAGTCCACCCGTCATGGGCACATAACAGGTCTCGATCTCCGGCCCCGAGGATACGTGGGTGTGCCGCCCGGCGTTTGTCAGTAACTCCGAGAGCACGAGCACCGCCGAGTCCTCCAGCGAGGTCAACCCCCAACTGGCCAGCGCCTTACGCAGTTCCCCCCGCGCGAGCCCCACGCAACTGGGATGCCGGCTCCACCGGCGCACCACGGCGGCGCGGCTGTCCTGCCGCTGCTCCATCAAGCCACCCCCGCCCTGCGGGCGCCATGCGTCCGGCCGTCGAACTCGGCCTGCGGGCACGGCCGTAAGACCACCTCCACCGGGCGCGAGCGACCGGCAACCAACCGGTGACGCACCACCCCCGGGAACAAGAACCACAACAGCGGCTCCACGAGACGAGCAACAAGACGCACCACGTCGACGCTCCTCAGGTAAGCGTTGGCCACGCCCCTGGACCGTTCGCGCGGTCGCGGGGGTCCGGTACAGGCGTACGGAACTTCGGGGGAGCCGCCCGGGCCGACGGGGGAGCCTGGATGACGTTCCGGGCGGTTCCAAATCAGTGAACCGTCCATCACGCACAGTGGGTACGGTGAGAGACAGTTGGAACGGTATACGCGGTTTACAGCCCCGGAGCGGAGATGATCGTGGCAGCGCAGAGAGACCCCAACTCCCGCCTGCGCGAGACCATCGACGCGATCGGCTGCACGTACGAGTCTCTGGCCAAGGACGTCCGGCGCATCGCCGGCGAGAACGGCGAGATCACCCGCACCAACAAGTCGGCGGTTTCCCATTGGGTGAGCGGCACACGTCGGCCCAGCGGCCGGACCGGCCAGTACCTTGCCGAGGCGCTGTCGCGCCGAGCAGGCCGTACGATCACGCAGGCCGAGATCGGCCTGTGCGCACCCGACACCGACGGGGCGCACGAAGCCGACCCTGTCCTCGCCGCAACCAACCTGGGCCGCGCCGACATCGAACACAGCCGCTTTCTCGCAATCGCCGCCTTCACCACCGCCGGCGTCGCCATGCCGCTCGCCCACGACCAGGAGGCCACCGCCCGGATGCTGCGCGCCCGCACCGGCAAATCCATGGTCGGCATGGAGGACGTGGACGTCGTACGCGCGATCAGCGCCGCCTTCAGCGCGGCCGACGAACGCCTCGGCGGCGGCCACGGCCTGACCACCGTCACCGCCTACCTCGCCGATACCGCGGCGCCCATGCTCCGGGGGCGCTTCCCAACCGAAGTCTTACGGCGAACTGCCTTCGGCGCGGTGGCCGAACTCGCCTACCTGGCAGGCTGGAAGCACCACGACCTTGGCCAGGAAGGCGCCGCCCAACGCTATTACCAGGTCGGCTACCAGCTTGCCTGCGAGGCCGACCCGCACGGCCACGCCGCCTGGATGATGCGCGCCCTCGCCCACCAGGCCCTGAGCCTCAAACAGCCCCACCACTGCGTCGACCTCGTCGAGGGCGCCCTCACTCGGGGCCTTGGTCACATCGACGGCCGGACAGAAGCTCTCCTCCACATCACCCACGCCCGCGCGTACGCCGCAGTAGGAGAGAAGCCCTCCGCAGCCCGAGCGCTCCTCGCAGCCGAAGACGCACTGCTGCGTGACGACAGCCCTCAGCCCAGCTACTCGCGAGTCAGCGGCCCGGCCGCGGGCACCGTGGCCAGCCACACGGCCCGTACCCTGACCGACCTCGCCGACCACGTCGGCACCGAACAGCAACACCGCGACGCGCTGGTCCGCTGGGACCGCGAGAAGTACAAGCGCGTCCACGCCCTGACCTACGCCGACCTCGGTGACGGCCTCGCCGCCCAGGCCCGCGCCGACGAGGCCGTCGCCGCCTGGTCCCAGGCCCTGACTCTCATGGAGGGCATGACCTCGGACCGTACCCGCAAGGCCGTCTCCTCGATCCGTTCCACCCTTGCGGTCTATCAGCGCCGCCGTGTCCCCGGCGCCGCCGATCTCGCCCGCCGTGCCCGAGAGGCCCTCGCCTAACATGCCCGACAACCTGTCCGACGAAGGGACCGCTGTGGCTCAGCAGACCAACGACCGCTCACAAGCCCTCAGGCCGGCCATCGAATCCATGACCTTGCTGGTCGCCGCAGTCATCGTCCACGACAAGGCCGCCAACCGCATCGTCCTCCTCCAGCGCGGCGAGCACGCCAAGTTCGCCAGCGGCATGTGGGACCTCCCCGTCGGCAAGAGCGAACCGGGCGAGCCCGTCACCGAAACCGCCGTGCGTGAGTTGTACGAAGAGACGGGCCTGACCGTGAAGCCGGAGTCCCTGAAGGTCGCCCACATCATCCACAGCGCCTGGGGCGTCGAAGCCCCCAACGGCTTTCTCACCGTCGTCTTCGCCGCCCACGAATGGAGCGGAGAACCCGAGAACCGCGAACCGCACAAGCACGCCCAGGTCCGCTGGGTCGACGCCCACACCATCCCCGAGGAGTTCGTGGCCACCAGCGCGAGCGCCCTCCGGCGTTACCTCACCGGCGGGCCGGAAGTCTCCCTCAACGGCTGGCATTGACGAGTTGACGCCCCACCGGTCGCGACGAACAGAGCGCGCCCCACACCGTTGCAAAGCGGAGCGCGAGGCGCTCGCCGCTGAGGCCGGAAGCACGGCGAAGGCCCCGAAGGGCCTCCGCCAGACTCCTGCGTTCCGAAGCTTGGCGCTCAGGTTCGATAGCCACTGAAGGGGACCGCGTTCTCCAAGGCCAGGTCGCGCCAGGCGAGGTACTTGCCCAGATCGGGTTCCTGGATCAACTCGCGGTTCACCTGTGTCCCGTCGGGGCGATAGTTCAGATGCACGACGGTCGTTTCGTCGAACATCCAGAAGTCCTGCTCGGGGAGCCCCGGGTTTTCCTTGTCTGTCAGATCAACGATCTGATAGTTCTCGCCGGCCGCGACGTTTCCCGGGATGCACCATTCGAACAAATAGCGACTGTAGTCCGTGAGCGGCCTGCGGACCAGTTTGGCGCGCGTCATCGTGCGGCCAGCAGCGGCATGGTCGCTGATCAGCTTGTGCCAGTCGGAGTTGAAGGCATCGGGCTCTTCATCCCCGGCGAGAAACGCCCGAACCGTCGCCGTCTCACCGGGCATGGTGTAGATCTGATGCGCCTCAAGCCGGAATGCCGATCGCTTGAAGTCCCTGAAGTATGACTGCCATTCGTCACCGTCCAACAGCACCGGGCTAGAGCCATCCACGGGCACGGGCAGCCTCCTTCAAAGTCTCATCAGGGATCAGCACAACCGACTCGCCTTCGGGCGTCTGATGAGCCAAGTCATAGCCCTGCACGGCAAGCATGTCAGGCTGTTCCGTGGCGTACACAGTCGGACAGTCTCCATTGCCGCACTTGTCATCGCCGCCGGCGATCAGCACCAGATTCATGTGGCCCCTCCATTCCTCTGCGGTCAGCAAGCTACGAGGGAACTACCCGCCCGGCAAGCGCGACCAGGCGGTCAGTCACGTACTCGCATAAATCCGGCGGCGACGCGGCTTGCACCGTCGACGCCTCGGCCGTCCCCGCCAATGGCACCTGGACGCTGCGGGTCGAGGCCCGGCGGCCCCGCCGGGCGCGGCGGTACATGCCGTACATACGCTCCTCGCCCCTCACACCTCCGCGCCCAGCGCCCGCCTCAGGCCCACATTGCTCGTGAGCAGTCCGCCGTCCACCGGGAGCGTCACCCCCGTGATCCATGCGGCGTCCGTGGACGCCAGGAACGCGACCGCCGCCGCCACGTCGTCAGGTGTGCCGACCCTGCCCATCGGGTAGTGGGCCGCCGCGCGTTCGAGGCGTTCCTCGCGGCCCGACCAGGCGTCCGTGCGGATCGTTCCCGGGGCCACGAGGTTGACGCGGACGCCTCGGGGGGCGGCGTGGCCCGAGAGGGTTCGGGTGAGTGCGGCCAGGCCCGCCTTTGCCGCGCTGTAGGCGTGGTTGCCGAAGTCCTGTTCGCCGTTGACGGAACCGATCGTGACGATCGCGCCCCGGCCCGACGCCACCAGGTGCGGAAGCGCCGTGCGGGCGCAGCGGAAGGCGCCCGTCAGGGTGATGTCCAGATCCTGTGCCCAGGACTCGTCCGGTTCGTCCTCGAAGAGCGGGGCGTCCAGCGCGCAGGAGTAGGCGTTGTTGACCAGGGTGTCCAGCGTGCCGAAGCGCTCGACGGCGTAGGCGACGGCCGCGTCCACGGAGGTACGGTCGGCCACGTCGCAGCCGTACGGCACGGCGCCCGGGATGGCCGCCGCCGCCCGCACCGCCCGTTCCTCGTCCAGGTCCGTGACCAGGACGTGCGCTCCCTCCCGGGCCAGCCGGCGCGCGGTCGCCTCACCGATGCCGCGCCCCGCTCCGGTGATCAGTACGCCGTATCCCTCGAAACGTCTCATCGGCCGATCATGTCGCCGACGCACCGCCCGCGCCAGGGTCCGGCGGCCGGTCCGCCGCGGCCGGCCTCCCGTGCCCCAGGGGCCGTCCCCCCGGGCGCCGTTCCATGGATCGCGCGCTCCGGCGGATCATGCTTTCATCACGTCACGGAGGTGCAAATGTGATGAGCAGAGAATCGCGGTATGAACCTGACAGACGCGCCGATAACGGCACACATGCCGATGACGCGTTCGCCCCACCGCGTCGGCGCCTCGTGATCGCGGCCGCGCTGGCTCCGGTACTGGCCGGGGCGGGAACCGTCATCGCCCTCACCGAGCCCCCCAAGAAGGCCGAGGCGGCGAAAGCGCCCCAGGCCCGGTTCCCCAGGGAGAACGGCGCTGACGGCGCTGACGGCGAAGACGACGGGGACGGCGGAAAGGAACTCCTCAAGCCCGTGCCCACCACGCTGGCGGACTGGAAGGGCGTGTCCGACGCGCTCGGCCGCACGGGCGAACTCGTACGCGGCGTCTTCTACCACACCCGCTTCCCGCGCAGCGACCTGAAGGTGGTCTCGTACGGGGTCAAGGTCAGCCCCGGGCTCGCCCTGGGTTCGCACATGGGCTTCGTCCGGTACGCCGACCACAGTCACCTGGTCATGGGCGATCTGAACGTCACCGAGAAGGAACTCCAGGGCGTGCTGGACGCCTTGACCCAGCACGGCATCGCCGTGACCGCCCTGCACAAGCACCTGCTCTCCCACTCCCCCGACGTCTGGTGGTGCCACATCCACGGGCACGGACACGACGCGGCGGAGCTCGCCCGCGGTCTGCGCGCGGCGATGGACCGTACGGCGAGCCCGCCCGCCAGGGCACCGGGCAGGCCGCCGGGCACCCCGCCGCGCCCCGATCTGGACGTCCCGGGGGTCGAGAAGGTGCTGGGGGTCAAGGGCTCCAACGACGGCGGGATCTACAAGTGCATCTTCGCCCGCCGCGAGCCCATCATCGAGCGGGGCCGGCTGCTGCCTTCCGGCCTGGGCGCGACCTCGGCCTTCAACTTCCAGGCCCTGGGCGACGGCCGGGCCGCACTCAACGGCGACTTCGCCATGGTCGCCGACGAGGTCCAGGAGGTCCTGACGATCCTGCGCAAGGGCGGGATCCAGCTCGTCGAGGTGCACAACCACGGTCTGTACGAGGAACCGCGTCTGTTCTTCACCCACTTGTGGGCCATGGACGACGCCGTCAAGCTCGCCGAGGCCCTGCGCCCCGCGCTGGACGTCACCAATGTGGTCCCGGTCAACTCGGAACGCGAGTAACGCGAGCAACGCGACCGTACGACACCGGTGCGACCACATACGGCTCCGGCAGGGCTGCGCGCCGCGACCGTCCTCAGAGCGCCGACGCCACTGACGGTACGGACCGCACCGCCCGTACCAGCGCCTGTGCCCGGGGATCCGCCGTGACCCCCTTGCGCATCCCGTTCGTCACATAGCCGAACGCGACCCCCGACTCGGGGTCGGCGAACCCCAGCGAGCCGCCGCGCCCGGGGTGTCCGAAGGAGCCGGGACCGAGCAGCGGCGCCGCCGGGCCGTGCAGCATGAAGCCCAGACCGAAGCGGGTGGAGACGACCAGGACCCGGTCCGGGCCCGCCGACTCCTCCGTACGCGCGAGGGTCAGCGTGGCGGGCGCGAACAGCCGGTGCCCGTCGACGGGCCCGATCATCGCGGCGTAGCACCGGGCCAGCGCCCGCGCCGTGGAGATACCGCCCGAGCCGGGGAGTACGGCGGCCCGGTACGCCGGGTCGTTCTCGTCGGGCCGCGGGTCGATCACCCCGAAGGCGCGCCGGGTGAGCGATCCCGAGTCGCGGTAGGCCTCCGAGACCGACCGCTTGGGCCGTAGCCGCAGCTCGCCCCCGACGGCGGTCGGTTCGCCCAGCCGTCCGATCCGGCCGACCCGGTGCGCCTCCTCGGCGGGCAGCCCGACCCAGAAGTCCAGCCCCAGCGGCCGGGCGATCTCCTCGGCGATCCAGCGGCCGACGCCACGGCCGGTCACCCGTCTGACCAGTTCGGCGATCAGCCAGCTATAGGTGTGCGCGTGGTAGCCGTGGTCGGTGCCCGGCTCCCAGACGGGCCGCTGGGCGGCCATCGCCCGCGCCCCCGACTCGCCGTCGAGCGCCTCGGCCGGGGTCAGCGGCCGGTCGAGTACGGGCACACCGGCGCGGTGCGAGAGGAGATGCCGTACGAGCACCCGCTCCTTGCCCGCGGCCTTGAACTCCGGCCAGTAGGTGCCGACCGGGGCGTCGAGATCGATCTGGCCGCGCTGGTGGAGGAGGAGCGGTACGGCGGCGGTGACCCCCTTGGTCGCCGAGCGCACGATCTGAGCGGTGTCCACGGCCCATGGCGCGGCTCCCGCTCCCGGCGCCCATTCGTTGGCGGCACCCGGAAAGCCCGGCCCGGCACCCAGGTCGGCACCCGCACCGACCGCCGGGTCAGAACCCGCACCGGCCCCCGGCACCCGTTCCGTGGCCGAGTCCGGCACCCCCGCTCCGTCGACGTCCCGCGTACCCGCCCACAGGTCGACGACCTTCCGCCCGTCCTGGAACACGGCGACCGCCGCCCCCTGTTCACCGAGCCGCTCGAAGTTCCGTACGAAAGCGTCCCTGACCGGCTCGAAGCCCGCCGCCACCGTGCCCTGGACGTCCACGCCCACGCCATCCACCCCGTCGCACCGCATACCGCCACGCCCCTGCGGCGCGACCCCCTCTATGGTGCAACGTGCCCCGGCGACACGGAACGCGGGTCGAATCCGAAGGGCAGCTCCAGCCGGTGGGCCGCCATCAGTTCCTGGTCACCGAGCAGACTCCCGGTCGGGCCGTCGGCCGCGATGACGCCCTGGCTGAGGATCACCGCGCGCGAGCAGAGTTCGAGCGCGTACGGCAGATCGTGCGTGACCATGAGCACGGTGATGTCCAGCGAGCGCAGGATGTCCGCCAGTTCACGCCGGGACGCCGGGTCGAGATTGGACGAGGGCTCGTCGAGGACCAGGATCTCCGGATGCATCGCCAGTACGGTCGCGACGGCCACCCGGCGCCGCTGCCCGAAGGAGAGATGGTGCGGCGGCCGGTCCGCGTACTCCGACATCCCGACCTGGCCGAGCGCGGTGACGACGCGCGCGTCCAGCTCGGACCCGCGCAGCCCGGCGGCGGCCGGGCCGAACGCCACGTCCTCCCGTACCGTCGGCATGAAGAGCTGGTCGTCCGGGTCCTGGAAGACGATGCCGACCCGGCGCCGGATCTCGCCCAGATTCCGCTTGGCGACCGGCAGCCCGGCGACCGCGACGGTGCCGGCCCCGGCGGTGAGGATCCCGTTGAGGTGGAGGACGAGGGTGGTCTTTCCGGCGCCGTTGGGCCCGAGCAGCGCCACCCGCTCGCCGCGCCCGACGGTCAGATCGACACCGAAGAGGGCCTGATGCCCGTCCGGATAGGCGTACGCGAGCCCGCTGACCTCAAGGGACGGCGGCGGCGCCGGTTCTGCGGGAGAAACGGAGGATACGGTCATAGGGTCCAGCCAAGCAGACACACCGCGAGCGCCGACAGCGGGAGGGCCGCCGCACGCGTCCACTGCGCCCGGGACGCGGTCACCTCGTCGATGACCGGCATGGTGCCCGCGTACCCCCGGCTCACCATCGCCAGATGGACCCGCTCGCCCCGCTCGTACGAACGGATGAAGAGCGCGCCCGCCGACTTGGCGAGGACGCCCCAGTGCCGTACGCCCCGCGCCTCGAAGCCGCGCGAGCGCCGGGCGATCGACATCCGGCGCATCTCGTCGGTGATGACATCGCCGTACCGGATCATGAAGGACGCGATCTGTACGAGCAGGGACGGCAGCCGCAGCCGCTGGAGGCCGAGCAGCAGCGAGCGCAGTTCGGTGGTGGAGGCGAGAATCACCGACGCGCAGACCCCCAGCGTCCCCTTGGCCAGCACGTTCCAGGCGCCCCAGAGTCCGGGCACGCTCAACGACAGCCCCAGGTACCGGACCTGGTGGCCCGGCACCACGAACGGCATCAGCAGCGCGAAGGCCACGAACGGGATCTCGATCAGCAGCCGGCGCAGCAGGAACCCGACGGGGATCCGGGCCACCGCCGCGACCGCCGCGAGCAGCACTCCGTACAGCGCGAAGGACCAGACCGCCTCGCGCGGGGTGGAGACCACCACGATGACGAAGCAGAAGACCGCGGCGAGCTTGCAGTGCGGGGGCAGTTCATGGACGGGCGAGTGCCCGTGCCGGTAGAGCTTGTGGGCATGGCCCGCGCCCATGTCAGGCGTTCCCCGCCGGTACGGTGCCGGTGCCGGCACCGGCGGCGGTACGGCGGCGGCGTACCGTCCAGAAGATCCCGCTGCCCACGGCCACCGTCGCGCCGACCCCGATCACCCCGGCGAGACCGCCCGAGATCCGGGCGTCTGAGATGTCCTTGACCCCGTAGTCGGCGAGCGGGGAGTCGGCCGTGGCGTGCTCCTCGGTCTGCTTGTCGATGCCGTGGTCCGCGGCGACCTTCTCCAGGCCGTCGGGGCTGCCGGAGGCGTAGAAGGAGACGAAACCGGCCAGCACGAGGGCGGTGACCAGGCCGGTGGCCCAGAGCGTACGGGGCGAGGCGCCCGAGCGGGCGGCCACCGGGGCCGGGGCGGCGGGCGCCGCGTCGACCAGCTCCCCGCCCACCCGCAGCTTCAGCGGCGCGGACAGCCCGCGCGCGCCGTACACCAGGTCGGGCCGTACGGCGATGACCGCGCCGACCGTCAGCGCGGTGATCGCGGCCTCGCCGATCCCGATGAGCACATGGACGCCGACCATCGCGGTCAGCACCTTGCCGAGCGGTACGTCCGTCGTCCCGCCGACGGCGTAGAGGGCGGTGAAGGCGAGGGCCGCGGCCGGTACGGACACCAGCGCGGCGGCGAAGGAGGCGATGGTCACCGAGCGGCGGGTGCGGGGCAGCACCTTGACCAGGCCGCGGAAGAGCGCGTACGCGACGACGGTGGTCACCACGGCCATGTCCGTGATGTTCACGCCGAGCGCGGTGAGCCCGCCGTCCGCGAAGAGGATGCCCTGCATCAGCAGGACGACGGAGATACAGAGGACGCCGGTATAGGGGCCGACGAGTATCGCCGCCAGCGCTCCGCCCAGCAGATGGCCGCTCGTCCCGGCCGCCACGGGAAAGTTGAGCATCTGTACGGCGAAGATGAAGGCGGCGACCAGTCCGGCGAGCGGCGCGGTGCGCTCGTCCAGTTCACGGCGGGCGCCACGCAGACTGACGGCCACGGCGCCCGCGGCGACGACACCGGTGGCGGCGGAGACGGGGACATCGATGAATCCATCAGGTACATGCATGGACGTGATATTAGGCACCTGTTGCAAACAGTTCGCAAGAGCAGGTTGTACGCGAGTTGCCGCGACAGTGCTCACCGCATGAGGCGACGGTAAAACTGCGGATTAATTCAGAGTGTTTGTACAATTAAGTACTAAATGTCCTGCGCGCAGCACGGGCAGTCGAACAGCATGAGCCGCAGAGGAGCCAGCCGATGTCACCCGTCGTCGAGCAGCCCGCCAAATGCCGTCTCATCACGGACGCCCCCCACTCCAAAGCCGTCTCCGTCACCCTCCGCTATGACGGTGCCGATCCGCTCGCCATGCGCATCGTCTTCCCCGCCGCGGTCTCCCTCGACGGCCGGGAGGTGGTGTGGGCCTTCGCGCGCGATCTCCTCGACCAGGGGCTGCGGATGCCCTCCGGCACCGGTGACGTACAGGTGTGGCCCTGCGGCCGGGCCCAGACCATTCTCGAATTCCACTCGCCGGAGGGGGTGGCGATGGTGCAGTTCGACTCCATGCCGCTGCGCCGGTTCCTGAAGAGTTCGTACGCGATGGTCCCGGCGGGCGAGGAGCGGCACGACGTCCAGGTGGAGAACGAACTGGGCAGGCTCCTCCACCGGACCTGAGCCCCCGCCCGGTGACCGGCGCGCACCCCCGCGCCCGGACACCGGCGCGCACCCCGCGGCCGACTGCGGCGCGCACAGCACGGCGGCCCGGTCGCACACCTCTGGGAGGTGTGCGACCGGGCCGCGTGCACCGCTCCGGCTCCCGTCCCCACGGCTGCCGGTGCGTACCGGGTCCGCGCGCCGCTCACGCGTCGGTCCCGGCGTCTTGAGGTGAGGCGTGTTCTCCAGCGCCCCAGGAGAACCGTGCCTCAGGCCGGGCCCTGCCCCAGCCGTCGGATTACCGGCTCAGACACCCACCAGTTCGCGCTCCGGCTCCGGGCCGCCCTCCGGCGCCGGCTCCAGCCGCTTGCGCAGCGCCTCGCCCTCCACATCCACGTTGGGCAGCAGCCGGTCCAGCCAGCGCGGCAGCCACCAGGCCTTCCTGCCGAGCAGCGCGAGCACCGCGGGCACGATCGCCATCCGCACCACGAAGGCGTCGAAGAAGACGGCGATCGCCAGTCCGAAGCCGATCATCTTGATCATCGCCTCGCTGGAGCCGATGAAGCCCGCGAAGACCGCGATCATGATCACCGCCGCGGCCGAGACGACCCGCGCCCCGTGCCGGAAGCCGGTGACGACCGCCTCGCCGGGCCGCTCCCCGTGGACGTACGCCTCGCGCATCCGCGTGACCAGGAACACCTCGTAGTCCATCGCCAGGCCGAACACCACACCCACCATGAAGATCGGCATCATCGACATCACCGGCCCGGTCTGCTCGACCCCGAACAGGCTCCCCAGCCAGCCCCACTGGAAGACCGCGACCACCGCGCCGAGCGCCGCGACGACGGAGAGCAGGAAGCCGAGGGCCGCCTTCAGCGGTACGAGTACGGACCGGAAGACCAGCATCAGCAGCAGGAAGGCCAGCCCGACGACCAGCGCCAGATACGGGACCAGCGCCGCGTTCATCTTCTCCGAGAAGTCGATGTTCATCGCCGTGGCACCGGTGACCAGGACGTCGGCACCGTTGTCCGCCTTGATCTCGCCACCGGTGTCGCGGATGGAGTGGACCAGGTTCTCGGTGTCGACCGAGGACGGGCGGTCCTCGGGGATCACCGTGATGGTCGCGGTGTCGCCCGCCTTGTTGACCGTGGACGGGGTGACGGCGGCCACGCCGTCCATCTTCCGTACGGTGTCCGCGACCTCGGTGGCCGCGGCCTTGGCATTGTCATTGGCCTTGCCGTCCACCACGACCATCAGCGGCCCGTTGAAGCCGGGGCCGAAGCCGTCGGACAGCAGGTCGTACGCCTTGCGCTGGGTGGTGCTCACCGGCTGCGACCCGTCGTCGGGCAGGCCCAGCTCCAGCGACGCGGCGGGAACGGCGATCGCTCCCAGCCCCACGACCGCCGTGACCAGGACGGCGACCGGCCGGCGCAGTACGAACCGCGCCCAGCGGGTGCCCATGTTGGCCTTGTGGTGGTGCGTACCGTTCTCCAGCGCGGTACGGGCCTTGCGGCCGTGCACCCGCTTGCCCGCGAAACCGAGCAGCGCCGGGATGAGGGTGAGCGCGATGAGGACGGCGATCACGACCGTACCGGCGGCGGCGAAGCCCATCTTGGTGAGCATCGGGATATTGACCACGGCCAGACCGACCAGCGCGACGACGACCGTCAGCCCGGCGAAGACCACCGCGGACCCGGCGGTGCCGACCGCCCGCCCTGCGGCTTCCTCCCGTTCCCGTCCCTCGGTCAGCTCGGCCCGGTAGCGGGACACGATGAACAGCGCGTAGTCGATACCGACCGCGAGGCCGATCATCATCGCCAGGGTGGAGGTGGTGGAGCCCAGGTCCAGGACATTGGCGAGCGCGGTGATCGTGGAGATCCCGACGCCGACCCCGATCAGCGCGGTGAGCAGCGGAAGCCCGGCCGCGATCAGCGATCCGAAGGTGATCACGAGCACCACCGCGGCGACGGCCACCCCGATGATCTCGGTGGCCCCGGTCTCCGGCGCGGCCTGGAGCGCGTCACCGCCGATCTCCACCGACAGCCCCTGCGCCCGCGCGTCCGCGCCCGTCTCTTCGAGCGCGCTGCGGGTCTCGTCGGTCAGCTCCATCCCGCTGACCTTGTACGCGACCGAGACATAGGCCGTCGTGCCGTCCTTGGAGACGGCGTTGGCGGTGTACGGGTCGGACACCGAGGAGACCTGCGGCGAGCCCGCGGACAGCTCGTCCACGACCGAGCGGACCTCGGCCTTGTTGGCGGCGTCGGTCATCTTCTCGCCCGCGGGCGCCTTGAAGACGACCCGGGCGGTCGCGCCATCGGCGCTGGCTCCCGGGAAGCGCTGTTCAAGCAGGTCGAAGGCCTTCTGGGCCTCCGTTCCCGGAATGGAGAAGGAACTGGCCGCGGGGGCGGACGCGGAGGCCGCGCCGACCCCGGCGAGCGCCAGCAGGGCCACCCACAGCAGGGCGACGAATCGGCGGCGCCGGAAGGCGAGCCTTCCGATCTTGTAGAGGAACGTGGCCACGAGGGCGTACTCCCGGTCTGTCGACGGAAAGGGCATGGGGAGCCGGCCCGACGGCGAGAGAGCGGCACGCGTCAGGTACAGGGGTACTGCTGGGGAGAGTCCCGCCTGGGCGGAGGGGACTGGGGACTGCGGGGGGTGGTCAGACGCCGAGCGCGGGGAGGACCACGGCGTCGAAATAGGAGGCGAGGAAAGCGCGGTCGACCAACCGGTCCTCGATCAACTGGCGGGCCACGAAGGCGCCGACCAGCATATGCATGATGTATGGCAGCGCCGGATTGTCCGCGGCCACTTCGCCGCGGTCCACCGCACGCTGGAGCAGTTCCTGGAGCCCCCGCATCTCGGGCTCGATCAGCAGCTCGTGGAACGCCTGGTAGAGGTCGGGATTGTCATGGACCGCGTGCATCAGACCCCGCATCAGCGCGGAGTCCTTCTCCACCCGGCAGTCGTCGGTGCGGCCCACGATCGCGTGGAAGTCGCCGCGCAGCGAGCCGGTGTCGATCTGGTCGGTGTGGACGGGCTTGTTGTACCGCATCGCCCGGACGACCAGCTCGGGCTTGCTCCCCCACTGGCGGTAGAGGGTCGCCTTGCTGGACCGGGTGCGGGCGGCGATGGCGTCCATGGTGAGGGCGTCATAGCCGACCTCGCGCAGCAGATCGAGCACGGCACCGTACAGCTCGGCCTCGCGCTCCGGCGTGAGCCTGCTGCGTGCCATGCCAACCTCCGAACGAAACGGTTTCGTACAGTACGAAGATAACCCGGCCATCAAGCGAAACGCTCTCGTTTCGCTTGTGGCTTGCACCACACCTCTCCAGTGGCCGCATAACACCTGTCAGAGGCGCTTCGCGCTCAAAAAGGGCAGCATTGGGGGGTGAGTGACGACGTCGCGTATCTACGCTTCCCGCACCTCCACGACGATTTGCTGTGCTTCGCCGCCGAGGACGACCTCTGGGTCGCACCCCTCGTGCCGGCCGGGCACCGGCCCGAACGCGCCTGGCGGCTGACCGTCGACCGGACCAGAGTCGGTCATCCCCGCTTCTCGCCCGACGGCCGCCACATCGCCTACACGACCTGGCGCAGCCTCGATCCCGAGATCCATCTCGCCCCGGTGGACGGCGGCCCGGCCCGCCGGCTGACCTACTGGGGCGCCACCGACACCCGCGTCTGCGGCTGGACACCCCCCGCCCCGGGCACCGGCGGCGAGCCCCAGATCCTCGCGGTCTCCTCGCACGGCCAGCCGTTCTCCTACTTCGCCTGGGCCTACAGCCTGCCCACCGACGGCTCCCCCGGGGGCGCGCTGCCCTGGGGCCCGGTCAACGACATCGCCGTCGTGGACACCGGCGGCGAGCACCGTACGCTCCTGCTCACCGGCAAGCCCCCGCACGAGCCGGCCGCCTGGAAGCGCTACCGCGGCGGGGCCATGGGACGGCTCTGGCTGCACGGCAAGCGGCTGCTCCCGGACCTCGGGGGCCATCTCGACTGCCCGATGTTCGTCGGCGGACGCATCGCGTTCCTCTCCGACCACGAGGGCATCGGCAATCTGTACTCCTGCCTCCCCGACGGCACCGGCCTGCTGCGCCACACCGACCACGACGCCTTCTACGCCCGCCACGCCTCCTCCGACGGCCACCGGGTCGTCTACCAGTGCGCGGGCGAACTCTGGCTGGTCGACGACCTCACCGCCGGCTCGGTGCCGCGCCGGCTGGACGTACGGCTCGGCGGACAGCGCGCGGGACGGCGCCCGTACCAGGTCCCCGCCGCCAGCCATGTCAACGGGATCTCCGTGGACACCACCGGCCGGGCGAGCGCCGTGTCCGTACGCGGCAGCCTGTACTGGCTCACGCACCGCGACGGCCCGGCCCGTACGATCGCCGACACCCATGGCGTACGGGTACGGCTCCCCGAGATGCTCGGCAGCGGCGGCAAGGTCGCGTACATCACCGACGCGGACGGCGAGGACGCCATAGAGATCGCGTATCTGCCGCGCGCGAGCGGCGACCGGGAGCCGCTCCGGCTGGCGTCGGGCCGGCTCGGCCGGGTCCGGGAGATGGTCGCCGACCCGGAGGGCGAGCGGATAGCGATCGCCTCGCACGACGGCAGGCTGCTGCTGGTCGACGTGCCGGAGGACATGGACGACATACCGGAGGAGCCCGCCGAGCCGGCGGCACGTCCCGGGACGGCCGGGTCCGCGGACGGGGCTCCGGGCGAGACCGCCAGGGACACTCCCGCCACCGTCACCGAGCTGATCCACTCCGTCAACGGCCCCGTCGCCGACCTCGCCTTCTCCCCCGACGGCGGCTGGCTCACCTGGTCCCATCCCGGTATCGGCCGCTCCCTGCGCCAGATCAAGCTCGCCAAGATCTCCGGCAGCTTCGCCCGTACGGTCGTCGATGTCACCAACGGCCGCTTCGAGGACGAGAATCCGGTCTTCACCAGCGACGGCCGCTATCTCGCCTTCCTGTCCTGGCGCGGCTTCGACCCGGTGTACGACGTGCACACCGGCGACCTCTCCTTCCCGCTGGGCTGCCGCCCCTATCTCGTACCGCTGTCCTCCGCGACCCCGTCGCCCTTCGCGCTGTCGCCGGACGGCCGGCCCGCGGCGGGCGGGCTCGATCCGGTGGACATCGAGCCGGAGGAGGCAGCCGCGCAGCCGGGCGCCGGGGGCGGCACGGTCACGGTCGAGGTCGAAGGCCTGGCCGACCGGGTCACCCCCTTCCCCGTCACCGCGTCCAAGTACTCGGCGCTGCACCCGGTCAGCGGCGGCGGTCTGGTCTGGCTGCGCTGGCCGATCTCCGGCGCGCTCGGCGAGACCTTCGCCAACCCCGCGGACATGTCGGGCCGCCCCACCCTCGAACACTTCGACATCGCGAAGGCCCGTAAGAGCGAACTCGTGGGCCATCTGGACTGGTTCGCCGTCAGCGGCGACGGCAGCAGGCTGGTGGTCGTGGACGACGGCGAGCTGCGCGCCGTGCCCGCCACCGAGCCCGGTGACGGCGACTCGACGGTCCTGCTCGATCTGCGCCGCATACTGCACGACGTCGATCCGGGCGCCGAGTGGCGCCAGGCCTTCGAGGAGGCGGGGCGGCTGATCCGCGCGTACTTCTGGGAGCCGCGGATGTGCGGCATCGACTGGGACGGGATCCTCGCCCAATACCGTCCGCTGGTCGAACGGGTCGCCTCCCCCGACGAGTTCGCGGACCTGCTCCGCGAGGTCCTCGGCGAGCTGGGCACCTCCCATGCCTATGTCACCCCCGCCCGCCGCAACGAGGGCCCGCCGCACTACCAGCGCCCGATCGGCCTGCTCGGCGCCAATCTGGTCCCCCGGGACGGCGCCTGGATGATCAAACGGATCCTGCCGGGCGACTCCTCGGACTCCAAGGCCCGCTCCCCGCTGGCCGGTACGGGGATCCGGGCGGGCGCGGTCCTCACCCATGTCGACGGCCGGCCCGTCGACCCGGTGGCGGGTCCCTATCCGCTGCTGGCCGCCGCCGGGGGCACCACGGTCGAGCTGACCTTCAGACCCGCCGGGCGCGACAGCGCTCCCCGCCGGGTCGCGGTCGTCCCGCTGATCGACGAACGCCCGCTGCGCTACCAGGACTGGGTGGCCAAACGCCGTGAGGTGGTACGGGAGATCAGCGGCGGCAAGTGCGGCTATCTGCACATCCCCGACATGGGCGGCTCCGGCTGGGCGCAGTTCAACCGCGATCTGCGTCTGGAGGTCTCACGTCCCGCGCTGATCGTGGACGTACGGGGCAACGCGGGCGGCCATATCAGTGAGCTGGTCGTGGAGAAGCTGACCCGCAGGATCATCGGCTGGGACCTGACGCGTGACGCCCAGCCCGTCTCGTACGCCTCCAACGCCCCGCGCGGCCCGGTGGTCGCGCTCGCCGACGAGGCGACCTCCTCCGACGGCGACATGATCACCGCGGCCTTCCGGCTGCTCGGTCTGGGCCCGGTGGTGGGCCAGCGGACCTGGGGCGGGGTGGTCGGCATCACCGGCCGCCACCGCCTCGGCGACGGTACGGTCATCACGGTGCCGATGAACGCGGCCTGGTTCGACGCGTACGGCTGGTCCATAGAGAACCACGGTGTCGAGCCGGACATCGAGGCCCTGCGCACCCCCCTCGACTGGGCTGAGGGGCGGCACGCCCAGCTCGACGACGCGGTGTGGGTGGCGCTGGATCTGCTGGCGGGGCATCCGGCGTCGACACCGCCGGGGTACGAGGCCGTCCCCGACCTGCGCCGCCCGAAACTCCCCCCGCGCACCACCGGCTAGCCGCCGGTACTGTCGCCGTCTCCGAGCGGCACGGCCCGCGGGCGGACAAGGGCGGACAAAAGGCGCACCCGGCGAACCGGGTGCGCCTCCTGTCAGGCCCTCAAGCGCTTCGATCAGGCGTCGAAGTGGTCGTCGAACTCGTCACGCGCGTCCTGCGCCTTGCGCGCCCCGGGGTCGCGGCCCTCCTGCGCACGGTCATTGGCCTGCGGGGAACGCTGGCCCTGCTGCCCGTGCTGGCCCGGCTGGCCGTGCTGGCGGTTCTGCTGACCCTGGTTGCCCTGGCCCTGCTGGCCCTGCTGGCCCTGACGGTTCTGCTGCCCGCGCTGCGACTGCTCGTCGCGCTGGTTGTCGCCCATCTGAGACTTCGCCCGGTCGCCGAGCTCTTGCGCCTTGTCCTTGAACTGGTCGGAAATACCCATGGAATTTCACTCCTGGAAGAGGTGGGGGGTGGGGCCTCGACCAGACTTACACGCCCCGACATTCCGCGCATTTCGATCAGTTACGCTGTGTGCGCTCCCGCTCGTCCGCGGCCCCGCCCGCTCCCACAAGTCCCTTGGGCACGCCCGCCATACGGGGTTCCAGACGCCGAATCTCACGCGTCCCGGCCATGGCGACAAGCCCCGGCAGACAGCCCCGCACCGGCCGTATCGCGCGCAGCCATCCTTGCGCGTACACCTGCGCGGAGCGCCGCTCGATCCCCGCGACGATCCGTTCCGCCGCGGGACCGGGCGCATGGGTGCGGTTCGCCGGCCAGGGCAGCCGTCCGCGCAGCTCCCGCATCACCTCGTCCCGGTCGGCGCCGCGCACCATGTCCGTGTCCGTCCAGGACAGATAGCCGACACCGACCCGCACACCCTGGTGCGCGACCTCGGCGCGCAAGCTGTGCGCGAAGGCCTCGGCGCCCGACTTCGACGCGCAGTACGCGGTCATCATCGGCGCGGGGACGAGCGCGGCCAGCGACGCGATCTGGAGGAAGTAGCCGCCGCTCTCCACGAGCGCCGGCAGGAACGCCCGCGCCGTGACCGCGCCGCCGGTCAGATTGACCTCGACGACCCGCCGCCACACCTCCGGATCCGAGTCGGCGAACGGCCCGCCGGACGCGACGCCCGCGTTGGCGACGACGATGTCCACCGCGCCGAAACGCTCCTCGACCTCCGCCGCCACCCTGGTCATCGCCGTGTGGTCGGTGACATCCGCGTACCAGTGCGCGCGGTCGGATTGCAGCCGGGCGGCAACGCGCCTCAGCTCTTCCTCCTCCAGACCGACGAGCGCCACCCTGGCGCCGCGTGCCGAGAGCTTGCGGGCCAGGAGTTCACCGACACCGCGCGCCGCGCCCGTGACGACCGCGACCTGTCCGTCGAGCGCCACGCGCCGCTTGGGAAAGCCCCTCATACGGCACCCTCCTTCGCGTCCTTCGCGCCCTCTGTGCTCCTGCCGCTCAGGTGGGTGCACACCAGCTCGCGAATGCCGGCCGTGACGGTGTCCGGGGCCTCCACCGGGGTCATATGGCCGATGCCGCGGAGTTCGGTCAGCCCGGCGCAGTCGGGCAGCGCGGCGGCCAGCGCCCGTGCCTGGACGGGCGGGGTCAGCCGGTCGGCCGTCCCCACGAGCACGGCGGCGGGCACCGTCAACTCCCGTACCTCCGCGTCGAGATCGAGCCCGCCGAGCACATGCGACCAGGCCACCCGGGAGCACCGGGGGCAGGCGTGCACGATCCGCGCGCACCGGGCGACCCGCTCCGGCGCGGCTCCCCGGCCCATCGTCCCGTAGCGCAGGATCCGTCGGGACAGCGGTGTGACCGGGCCGAGCGGGGCGCGGGCGCCGAGCACGAGCCGGGTGAGACGGGTCCGTACCCGCCCGGCGCGCATCGGCACCACGCGTGCCTCGGCCACCAGCCGCGAACTGCCCGTACTGCACAGCAGAACGGCCGCCGCGTGCTCCCGGAAGGCAGGCCTGCGCGCGGCGGCCATCAGCGCCATCCCGCCCATCGAATGCCCGGCGAGTACGGCCTTCTCGCCCGGTTCCAGCGTGGCGGCGAGCACCGCTTCCAGATCGTCTGCGAGCGCCTCGGTCGAGTACCCGCCTTGGCCCCGGCCCGGCAACGGCGAACGGCCGTGCCCGCGCTGGTCGTAGGCGATCACCCGGTGGTCCGCGGCCAGGTCCTCGATCTGGTCCGCCCAGAAGCCGATACGGCAGGTCCAGCCGTGGGCCAGGACGACCGCGGGCCGGCCGGCGCGGCCGTACACCTCGGT
This sequence comes from Streptomyces odonnellii, assembly GCF_000981895.1. Lineage (GTDB taxonomy): Bacteria > Actinomycetota > Actinomycetes > Streptomycetales > Streptomycetaceae > Streptomyces > Streptomyces odonnellii. The sequence goes on from NZ_LATD01000010.1 coordinate 26,924, forward strand.
GTGGATAGGGGATCCGTCGGCGGAGACGGCGGTCAGCTCACGCCGTTCACCGCCCCTCAGCAGCCCGCTCACCGGACCGTCTCCCGCTCGCCCGCCGCCGACCGCACACCCTCGCGGGGCCCCGCGGCGCGGATCACCTCGTACTCCGAGAGATCGACGCGGCGCGTGGCCCGGCGGAACTCGGCTGTCGTACCGGGCCAGATGGTGGTGTTGCGGCCGTTCGCGTCCAGATACCAGCTCGTGCAGCCGCCGGTGTTCCACACGGTCCGCTTCATCCGCTCCTGCACCCGGTGGTTCCAGGTACGGACGGCGGCGGGCCGCGGCGCGAGTGCCACGCGCCCGCCGAAGGCGTCCAGGCCGTCCAACTGCCGCAGGAAGTCCGCCATGTAGTTGAGCTGGGACTCGATCATCAGGATCATCGAGGAGTTCCCGAGACCGGTGTTGGGGCCGATGATCGTCATCCAGTTGGGAAAGCCGGCCGCGGTCGCGCCGCGCAGCGACTCCATACCGTTCCGCCAGGTCTCGGCGAGGGTGATCCCCTCCGCGCCGACGACCCGTTCGGCGATCGGCATGTCCGTCACATGGAAGCCGGTCCCGAAGACGACCGCGTCCGCCTCGCACTCCGTACCGTCCGCCGCGACCAGCGTGGAGCCCCGCACCTCCGCGAGACCCGAGGCCACCACATCGACATTGGGCTGCGCCAGCGCCGGATAGTACGAGCTGGAGAGCAGGATCCGCTTGCACCCGATGCGGTACGAAGGTGTCAACGCGGCCCGCAGCGCGGGGTCTTCGATGACCCTGGCGATATTGGCCTTGGCGAGCGACTCGACGAGCCCGAGTTCGTCGGGCCGTTTGGTGAACGCCTGGACCTGCAACTCCCTTATGCCCCAGAGCAGTTTGCGCCGGACGGCCGCGGTGAAGGGCAGCGCCCTGTGCAGTCTGCGCTCGGCCGCGGATATCGCGCGGTCGGCGCGCGGCATCACCCAGGGCGGGGTCCGCTGGAACAGCGTCAGCCTGCGCACATCGGGCTGGATCGCGGGGACGATCTGGATCGCGGAGGCACCGGTGCCGATCACCGCGACGCGTTTGCCGCGCAGTTCGTAGTCGTGGTCCCAGCGCGCCGAGTGGAAGACCTTCCCGGGGAATCCGTCGAGCCCGGGGATGTCGGGGATCCGGGGATCGGAGAGCGGCCCGGCCGCGGAGATCACCACGTCGGCGGTGAAGGTGCCCCGCGAGGTCTCCAGCTCCCAGTACAGGGCGTCCGGGTCCCAGCGCATCAGCCGGACCTCGTGGTGGGTCCGCAGATGCGGCCGCAGTCCGAAGGCGTCCGTGATCCGTTCCAGATAGGCCCTTATGTGCCGCTGCCCCGAAAAGACGCGCGGCCAGTCGGGGTTGGGCGCGAAGGAGAACGAGTAGAGATGCGACGGCACATCGCAGGCGCACCCGGGATAGCTGTTGTCCCGCCAGGTCCCGCCGACCGAACCGGCCCGCTCCAGGACGACGAAGTCGGTCATCCCCTCTCTGCGCAGCCGTATCGCCGCCCCCAGGCCGCCGAATCCGGATCCGACCACCGCCACGCGCACGTGCTGGCCCATACCGCCTCCTGACGCCGGAACATCACGAACCACGCCAGCGATCACTGGCGCAATCCGGAGCGTAGAGCAGCTCCGTACTCATGGTTAGGGGGCGGGCCAAAACACGTTACCGGGGGTACGACATAAGCTGCCCGGCATGGAGTACCGCATGGAGGAGCTGGCACGCGAGGCGGGCATCACGGTCCGCACCGTGCGCTTCTACCGCGAGCGCGGGCTGATACAGCCGCCCCGCCGCGAGGGCAGGATCGCGTGGTACGACGACCACCATCTCGCCCGGCTCCGTACGATCGCGGCCCTGCTGGAGCGCGGCCACACCCTGAACGGCATCGCCGACCTCGCCACCGCCTTCGAGAGCGGGCGCGATGTCGGCGAAGTGCTCGGCCTCGGCATACCGACCGAGGAGACCCCGGTCCGGCTCTCCCCCGAGGAACTGGCGGACCACTTCGAGGGCGAGGCCACCGCGGAGAATCTGGCCGCCGCTCTCTCACTCGGCTATCTGGCCACGGACGGCGACGACATCGTCCACATCAGCCGCCGGCTGCTCGACGCCTCGGCGGCCCTGGTCCGCGCGGGAGTTCCCCTCGCCACCGTCCTGGAGACCGCCCGCCGGGTCCGTATCCACGCGGAGGCCCTGGCGGATCTCTTCGCCACGGTCCTCGCCGCCCACGTCACCACCCCGGACACCGCCGGACTCCGCCCGCTGGCCAAGGGCGTCGTGGAGGCGGAGCTGTCGATGGCACTGGACCGCCGGCTGCGCGAGCCCGCGCCGAACGACGCCTGACAGCGCCGCCGGAATCCGGCTGCCGGGACTTGTGCGAGCCGCGGGGCTCAGCTCTCGTACACCACCGTCACCGGCGCGTGGTCGCTCCACCGCTCCTCGTGCGCCGCCGCCCGCTCGACCCACCCCTTGACCGCGCGCCCGGCCAGACCGGGGGTCGCGACATGCAGATCGATGCGCCAGCCGGTGTCGTTGTCGAAGGCGCGGCCCCGGTAGGACCACCACGAGTACGGCCCCTCCTGGTCCGGGTGCAGGGCGCGCATCACATCCGTATAGCCGGTCTCGTCGTAGAGCCGGGTCAGCCAGGCGCGCTCCTCGGGCAGGAACCCGGAGGACTTCCGGTTGGCGCGCCAGTTCCTGAGATCGGCCTCCTGGTGCGCGATGTTCCAGTCGCCGCAGACCAGCACCTCACGCCCGTCGGCCGCCGCGCTCTTCCTCAGCCGCTCCAGATACGGCAGGAACGCGTCCATGAAACGGACCTTCTCGTCCTGCCGCTCCGTGCCCACCTCGCCGGACGGCAGATAGAGGCTGGCCACCGTGACCCCGGGCAGCTCGATCTCGGCGTACCGCCCGCTCGTGTCGAACTCGGTGCCGCCGGTTTCCGTGCCGCCGAAGCCGATCCGGGTACGGTCGGGCTCGCGGCGCGAGAGAAGCGTGACACCGGCACGGCCCTTGGCGGCAGCCGGGGCGTGCAGCACGTACCAGCCCTCGGGCGCCCGCACGGACTCGGGAAGCTGCTCCGGCTCGGCCCGTACCTCCTGGAGGCAGACCACATCGGCGGGGGTCTCCGCCAGCCACTCCACGAACCCCTTCTTGGCGGCGGCGCGGAGGCCATTCACATTCACGGTCGTCACAGTGAGCACCCAGGCACCCTACCGACCCAAAAACGGAGGCCCGGTCCGGCGTACTGCCGGACCGGGCCTCCGAGAGGGGCGTCAGCGGTTGTTGACACCGTTCCCGGACAGGACCGGGATGTCGTCCAGGATGTGCGACAGCGGCTCGTCGCCCTTCGCCTGGGTCGAGTTCTCCACACACTGCTGGTTCTGCGGCGACGACAGGACATTGATGTCCTGGACCGTGACGGGGATGGCGCCGATGAGGGAGCCCAGATTGGCCTTGAGCGGCAGCCCGACGCACGGCTTGTTCAGCGAGCCCTGGACCAGGCCGAGCTGCGGGCTCATGTCGCCCTTGGTGGAGGAGTTTCCGAAGGCCTGCTCGGCACCGTTGCCGCTGAACGACGTGGTGCCATGGTCGTCGCCGATCGCCAGGGCCGGCGACACGGCCGCGGCGGACGCCCCGACGATCGTGGCCGCTACCGCGGCGGTTGCCCACAGCTTCTTCATGTAAATGCCTTTCCGGAAAGTCGGACCCCACCGGTGGAGTCCGATTGCTCAACCCGCCGATCGACGGAATAGTTGCGGCCGTTCCCTCGAACGGCGTATCGCATTAACAGCGAAAAAGACCGGACCGCCGCGGGATTTCAGCGACGGTCCGGCCGGCCGACTGATTTCTCAGTGGTTGCCCGTGCCATTGCCGGACAGGATCGGGATGTTGTCCAGAATGTGCGACAGCGGCTCATCACCCTTCGCCTGGGTGGAGTTCTCGACACACTGCTGGTTCTGCGGGGAGGACAGGACATTGATGTCCTGGACCGAGACCGGGATGAGGCCGATGAGAGAGCCGGCGTTCAGCTTGGCGGGCAGACCGATGCAGGGCTTGTTGAGCGAGCCCTGGATGAGCGCCATCTGCGGGCTCATGTGGCCGTACGTCGCCGAGTTGCCGTAGGCCTGCCAGGCGCCGTTGCCGCTGAACGACTCGGTGCCTGTGTCGTTGCCGACGGCCAGTGCCTGCGGAGCGGCGGCGGCCGAGAAGCCGACGGCCGAGGCGGCGACGGCCGCACCGGCCATGACCTTCTTGATCATCACGATGAGTCCCCTTCTGACGGATGCCCCAAGACTGCGGAGCCCCCTGAGCAACTTCCCACCGTGTGTTTGGTTCTGGCGCTTCACCCCAATGGTCTATTACCGGTGATCAACTAGCCGATCGGGTGAAGCAGCGGAACCAAACCGCCGACATGCGGTTGTCCAAGTCGCCCCACCTGCATTTCCTGAGAAAAGGAACCCATCGTGATCAAGAAGATTATGGCCGGCGCCGCCGTCGCCGCCTCCGTGGTCGGCATGTCGGCTGCGGCGGCGCCCACGGCGCTCGCCATCGGCGACGACCACGGCACCACGTCGTTCAGCGGCAACGGCGCGAAGCAGGCCTTCGGAAACTCCTCCACCAAGGGCGACATGAGCCCGCAGCTCGAACTGGTCCAGGGCTCGCTCAACAAGCTCTGCCTCGGGGTGCCCGTCAAGGTCAACGCCGGCTCTCTCATCGGCCTCATCCCCGTCACGGTCCAGGACGTCAACGTCCTGTCGTCGCCGCAGAACCAGCAGTGTGTGGAGAACTCCACCCAGGCCAAGGGCGACGAGCCGCTGTCGCACATCCTGGACGACATCCCGGTCCTGTCCCGTACGGACCCCCGCCGGGCAGAAACGAATAATCCCCGGAATCCCTTCGCGCGGCATTCGAGTGAACCGGCGAAGCCATAAAACAGGGCAGTTTCCTTGCCGCGCGCCTCATCGTTGGAGTTCCAGCAGCGGACGTAAGGGCTGAGAAGTCGATGCCCCCGTGCCACGACAGTCGTACGGATGAATTCGCCGCTGCGGAAAGGGCTCACGATGAAGTGCAAGAAGGCCGCAACCATCGTCGCAGGTCTGCTCATGACGATGGGCGCCGCCGCCCCGGCCATGGCCGACTCCGAGGCCGAAGCGGCCGCGGTCGGCTCCCCGGGCGTCCTCTCGGGCAACGCCATCCAGGTGCCCATCCACGTTCCGATCAACCTGTGCGGCAACACCGTCGACATCCTCGCTCTGCTGAACCCGGCCTTCGGCAACGCCTGCGTCAACGCCGGCTGACGCTTCCCGTCCGGTCCCGGAGCATGGGGGTTCCCCTGCTCCGGGACCGGTCTCAGTCAGTCCCGAAGTCAGAGCAGGAGGAGAAGAGAGAAATGCGAGACCGCATCAGCAAGGGGCTGCTCACCGCCGCGGCGGCGTCGGGTGTGCTGGCCATCGGCGGTGGCTATGCCATCGCGGTGGAGAGCGAAGGGGTGGCCGCCGGATCGCCGGGAGTGCTGTCGGGCAACAGTGTTCAGGTACCCGTCCAGGTGCCTGTCAACGTCTGCGGTAACACCGCGGATGTCGTCGGGGCGGGCAATCCCGCTTTCGGCAACGCCTGTGCCAACGCGTCGGGCGCCGCGAGACACGCGGCCCCGCACGGGGCCCCCGGGCACGGCGACGACCGTACGCCGCCGGGCGCCCACGCACCGGGCCACGCCCCCGCACGGGAATCCCACGAGGCGCAGGGTCCGCACGGCCAGTCCGGTCCGGGCGCCTCGCACGGTCTGCACGGCTCGCACGGCTCGTACGGCAAGCCCTCCGGCTCCAGTGCCAGTGCCATCGCGAAGGGGTCGCCGGGCGTCGGCTCGGGCAATGTCCTTCAGGCGCCCCTCGACATCCCGCTGAACGCCTGCGGCAACTCGGCCAATCTGGTCGGTGTCCTCAACCCGGCCTTCGGCAACGGCTGCGCCAACAACCCGCCGCAGGCGGCCCACGGGGGCCCGGAGATCCCGGGCTCCCATGAGGGCCCCGGCCCCCACGAGGGTCCTGGCGAGCACGAAGGCCCCGAGGTCGAGGTGCCGCCGCTGAACCCCGGGACTCCCGGCACTCCCGACTCCCCGGGAACACCCGGGACGCCCGAGGCCTCCACGCCCCCCGACGGCCGAACCGCGGTGCCCGACGGACCCGGCGTGAGCCGGACGACCCCGGACTCGGCCGCCCCCGCCGGGCACCCGGCCGCAGGCGCCTCCTCCGGCACCGACATGCTCGCGTCCACCGGCAGCGGCACCAACCTGTTCGCCATGGCAGCGATCAGCGCGGGCCTGCTGCTCGGAGGCGGGATCCTCTACCGGCGCGGCACCGCCGCCCGACGCTGACCCAGGAAGCAACCCTCCGGCCGGGAGAATCACGGGGATTCTCCCGGCCGAGGCGTTTCCAAAGGGAATTGACGGCCTGAATTGACGGCCGTAACTGACACCTCGCCAGAAAGGCTCAGGAGAGGCGCGATTTACCGGCTGTCGTCGGTTCCGGCGAGCGGTCCGCCCCGGACGCCTGCCGCTGCCGGACCGTACCGAGCGATCCGCCCACCGGGCCGCCGACCGCTCCCCCGACCGCTCCGCCCCGGGCCCCGAGCCGCCGCCGTACGCCCGCCACCAGCCGCTCCGCCGTGTAGGCCGCTCCGTACACGAACCGCATCGACGGGCCGAACGACGGCGCGCTCAGCAGCCCGGCCAGAAACAGCCCCGGATGCGAGGACTCGAAGACCGGGCTCGCCTCGGGCGCGCTGCTGGGACGGACCGTGGTGAGGGTGGCCCGCAGGCCGGAGTCGAGCACACCGAGCCGTTCGAGCCCCGGGGTGAATCCGGTGGCCGCGATCACATGGTCCGTCTCGACGACCCGTACCCGGCCCGCGGTGGAGACCAGTTCGAGCCGTACGCGCCCGCCGTCCACCGGGTCCGCGTTCGCCACGCTCTCGCCGAGACCCGTCTCCACCACGGACTCGAAGCGCTCCCGCAGCCACCACGCGCCCGCCGGGCCGAGTGCCGAGGTGAAGACGCGCGCCCGGGTCGCGGCGGGCAGCCGGCGGAAGAGGCCGGGCGACTCCGCGTACAGCCAGTTCTTCCAGCCGCAGCCCAGTCCGGTGTGCGGCTGACGGACCGTCTCCCTGAGGGGGCGGCGCAGGGGCGGCGGCAGGGTGTTCCAGTTCAACTGTCCCGACCGGGCCACCACCCTGACGGAAGTGCCCTGTTCGGCGAGGAGCGCCGCGGTCTCCAGGGCCGCCTGGCCCGCGCCGATGACGGTCACGTCCCGCCCCTTGAAGCGTGCGAGATCCGCGTGGTGACTGCTGTGCGAGACCTGCTCGGGGGTCAGCGCGAGCAGCGGCCCGGGGATGTCGATGAACGGCATCACGCCGACCGCGAGCGCCACCGTACGGGCGAGGACGTTCTCGCCGTCCTCGGTGGAGAGCCGGAATCCGCCGGGGCAGGGCCGTACGGCCGTGATCATCCGCTCGTCGACCGGCGGAGCCGCGTGCTTCGCGAACCAGAGTCCGTACGAGGCGAAGAAGCCGACCGGCAGCGGAGTGCCGTGCCGGACCTCCACCCCCTGTGTCGCCGCGTAGTCGGCGAGTCCGAAGGTGCCCACCGGGTCGGAGAGATTCGACGCCCAGGGTTCGGATTTGAGGAACATGCCGGGCGGCATATGGTCCCGCCAGGAGGCCATCGGCCTGCCGAACACCCGCAGATCGAGTCCGGCCGCCGCGGCGTGCGCGGCGATGGCGATGGAGAGTCCATAGGGGCCTGCGCCCACCACTGCCAGGTCGTGCATCATGTGTCCCGCTCTCTGTGCCGGGGTCGGTAGCCGGGGTCGGCCGGAGTGGTCTGTGTCGGAGTGGTCAGTCGGTTCGGTCGGCCGGGCCGGTCGGCCGGTCTGCCGAAAGCGATGTGCCGGGCCGGTCCGACGGTCGGTCGGTCCGTCGTGGGACTCGGCGGGTACGGTCCGCCGCGCCGCGTCCGCGGATCATCCGGACCGGTGCGGGACCGGGGCGCCGGGGGCGGTGCCGTCCGGGCTGCGCCCGCGCGGCGCGCGGATCACCGGGCTCGTCCGCGGCAGGACCGGCTCGCGCCGCCCCGGCTCGCCCGTGCGCCCGCCGCCCGTTCCGCGCCCGAGCGCCCGCTCCAGGCCGCGCCCGAGCCCGCGCTGTCCCCGCCGTACCGCGTGCAGTCCCCAGGCGACGGCCATGGCGTACGCGGGCGAGGGATCGTCCGGCGCGAACCACGCCGTCTCCACGGACCCCGTCCTGCGGGTTCCGTCCGCGCGGCCGGAGGGCAGGGCGGTGAGCGCGGACAGCAGCGCGTAGTTCTCCACCATGAACGTCCTGCCGTGCGCGGCGGTCTGCGCCGGGACGGGCCTGCCGGTCAGGTCGAGATGGAGCGCCCGTACGACATCGGTGCCCGCCCGGTCCGTGAAGAGCCGGAACTGCGCGCCGGGCCGGGGGTTGAAGTCCAGCAGGTGGTAGGCGCCGGTCGTGGTGTGACGGCGGAAGTCGAGATCGAGGATCCCCCGGTAGCCGAGTGCCGCGACCATCTGACGGGCTGTCCGCTCGACCGCGGGATTGGGCAGCCAGGTGCCCACCGCGGTCAGCCCAGCCCCGGCCGGCCAGGACCGCTCCTTGCGGCCCGCGGCCCCGACCAGGCACTCGCCGCCGTCCCCGCTGTATCCGTGGAAGAACCAGTCGAGGCCCCGGCCGTGCGGCAGGAACTCCTGGAGCAGCAGCCGGCTGCCCGCCTCGGCGCTCCGCCCGTACAGTTCGGCGGCCTCGCGCGCGGAGCGTACGAGCTGGGTGCTGCGCAGCCCGCCCGCCTCCGGAAGCAGCCACGGTCTGCTCCACTTCGCCACCACGGGCAGCCCCAGCGTCCGCGCGGCCGTCGCCGCCTCCGCCGCGCAGCCGGGAATCACCGTCCGCGGATGGGGAATCCCGAGATCCCCGCAGATCCCCACCAGTTCCGCCTTGTCCGCGACCCGTTCGGGGAGTCCTGACGGCTGCTCAGGCAGCAGATAACGGCCAGTCAGACAGGCCTGCGACTGTCCCACGGCGATCGCGCTCAGATCGTCCATGGGAATGAGCACGGCCGGGGTGCGGAGCCGGTCCGAGACATCGAGCAGCAGTCGCTGAATCTCCGCCAGATCCCGGCAGCCGTCCGGCCGTGGATGCGTATGGCGCAGATAGCGGGAGTGCCCCACGGGGCCACGCGCCGCCTCCACCACCGCGTGCACCTCGATCCCGGCCCGGCCGAGGGACCGGACGGCACCCAGCGTCCCGTGGTGGAACGGGTTCTGGTCGAGCCTCAGCAGTACGGCGGGAACGCGGGTGTCCAAGCTCGCCACGGTGGTGTGTCCTTCAATTCGATGGCCCAATGCGATGGCCCAAGCGGGGGATGAAACGCACGGACGGACTACTGGAGTGCCAGACCGGGTTCCCATTCGGCTTATTAGAAATACTTTTGAGCGAGCGTGACCATCCGTGGCCGCGGAAGTGGTTCCGACTCGCAAGGAGCGTATATATGTTCCAACGACCCCGTCGCAGAAGGCTGACGGTCACGTGCCTGGGTGTGGTCACGGCCGCCCTCCTTTCCTCGGGTGCGGCACCGGCCGATCCTGACGGAGCGCCAGTTCCGGACCGTACGTCGGACGCACGCAGACCGCCGCGGGCACCCTCGCCCGCGATGGGCGCCTATCTCGACTACGGCCCCAAGGGAATCGAGCGCATTCCCGCCCTCGAGACCTGGCTCGGCGGTGCGGATGTCCGCGTCGGGCACACCTATCTCCCGGGGGACTTGTGGTCCAACATCGAGGGCGCCCCGGACTTCCTGGAGCACTGGGCCGAGTGGCGAAAGGCCCGGGACGACCGACTGTTCGTACTCAACGTTCCCATGCTGGAGCGCAACGAGGACCACATCCGGGACTCGGTCGTCCGCCGTGAGCTGTACAAAGGCGCGGCAGGCCGGTACGACGAGCACTTCAGCACCCTGGCGCGACGGCTGGTCGGTCTCGGTGTGCCCGATACGGTGATCGTGCTGGGCTGGGAGATGAACGGAGCCACGTACACGCATCGCTGCGGGCCCGCCCCGGCGGCGTGGAAAATGTACTGGCACCGCATTGTCACCGCCATGCGCGCCGTTCCGGGCCAGAAATTCCGTTTCGATTTCGCACCCAACCGCGGCCGCGACGCCATTCCCTGGACCGCGTGTTACCCGGGTGACGATGTCGTCGACATCATCGGCATGGATTCGTACGACCAGCCGCCGGGCCGGACGTTCCGGGAACAGGTCGAAGAACCCTACGGACTCCAGGACCATGTGGACTTCGCCGCCGCGCATGGAAAGGTGATCTCCTATCCGGAGTGGGGTCTCTTCCGCAATGGTGACAACCCCGAATACATGCGGGGAATGCTCCAGTGGATCGACACGTACAAGCCGCTCTACAACACCGTCACCGACTACTGTCCGCACGGCGTATGGCAGTGCGACCAGAATCCCGAATCGTCGAAGGTGTACCGGTCCATGCTCTACGGCCGCGTGCCGGAACAGGCGCCGACACCCGCGCCGACACCCAGTCCGGCGCCCACGCCCACTCCGACGCCGACCCCGGCGCCCACGCCGGTACCGACACAGCCTCCGGCACCCACGCCCGGCCGGCCCGCCTGCACACCGATGGATCTCGGCCCGTGGATCGAGAAATGGCTCGGCGGGAAGGTCTGCCTTCCCCTTGAGTGGTGGCGGCGGCTGGGCTCCTGAAGCACGGCCGTCTCATGCCTTTCGCAGCCGCTTGACCAGCGCGGGGCGGCCCGTCCCCGGGCCGCCGCGCCCCCGGTCAGCAGCCACAGCGACGGCTCCAGATACGCCCGGCACAGCAGATAGCGCCGATTGTGGACGGTCTGCGGGCGCCAGTGGTGCTTGTACGGCTCGTTGCCGCGCAGCATGCTCAGCGCGGTGCGCCCGCTCCCGCTGATCCGGCGCGCCCCGCTCCGCAGCAGCATCGTCGCCACATCGGCCTTCTTGGCGCGCAGCACCGGATCGGCCCCGTACAGATAGCCGCCCGCGAGCTGCCCCGACATCAGGGTCAGATCGGCGGCCACCACCTCCCCGCCGAGCAGGAACTCGGTGACCCGCGCGTCCCCGCGGCCGGCCATCGCGCCGACCGCGCGGGTGAGATGGTCCGCGAACCGGGCGGAGAGATGCTCGGGGGTGACCCCGCGGCCCTGCCACTGGCGCCGGTGCAGTTCCAGCAGCCGCGCGACCGCGACGGGGATCTCGCCCTCCGGCACCACCCGCTCCTCGATCCCGAGCGAGTCCAGCTTGCGCAGCTTCGCTCGGAAGCGCTGGGCGCGTGACGAGGCGAGCCTGCCGAGCAGTTCGTCCATGGGGACGGCGGGAAGTTCCAGACAGAGCGAGTCGGCGAGCTGCCTGCGCGGGCCGTTCCAGCAGGAGTAGAGCCGCTCGGCCGCGGCTCCCGGCCGTACCTCGCGCAGATCGATCACCGCCGTACGCGCGACGCCTCTGAGGGCCCTGGCCAGCGCGGACGCGGCGGCGTCGGGGCAGCCGTCGTCGAGCAGGACGTCGGAGAAGTCGGAGATGGTCCCGCCGAGCGGTACGAGGACCGGGACCGGGCGGTGGACCAGCATCAGCGGCGCCGCCGCGACGAGCTGCCCCGCCCGGCGTACGAGCACGATCCGCAGCCGTCCCCGTGTGCCGTACGACTGCCACCAGGAGTGCAGCCAGGCGTGGCTCTGGAAGGGGGTGGCGGTACGGGACCGGCGGTGCAGCTCCTGCCAGGCGGGCCCCAGCGCGCCGAAGCGGCCGATGTCCCGGCACAGCTCGGTGGTGAAGACCGAGCCGGAGACGGACGAGGCGGCGGGCGCGGAGGGGGAGGTGGAAATC
>NZ_LATD01000100.1 GCF_000981895.1 Streptomyces odonnellii
GACTCCCGGGGCGGCCCGCGCCGGGCCCGGGCGGACCGCCCCAGGGCGGCGGCCCTGGTTACGGCGGCGGACCCGGCTACGGCTGGGGCCGCCCGCCGGCCGCCAAGCCCGGCGTCATCCCGCTGCGCCCGCTGGGCGTCGGCGAGATCCTCGACGGCGCCGTCTCCACGCTGCGCGCCCACTGGCGCACCGTACTGGGCGTAACCCTTGTCGTCGCGGTGGTCTCCCAGATCGTCGACATACTCATCCAGCGGTACTTCCTCCCCGAGCCGGTGGCCCTCGATCCCGACGCCACCCCCTCGGAAGCCCTCAGCCAGGCTGCCGACTCCGCACAGCAGAGCCTCGTCTCCCTGATCCCGTCGCTGGCCATCACCGTGGTCGGCACCCTCTTCACCACCTCGATACTCACCGTGGTGATCAGCCGCTCCGTGCTCGGGCGCCCTGTCACGCTCTCCGATGCCTGGCACGAGGCCCGGCCCCGGCTCCCCCAGCTCCTCGGCCTGACGCTGCTGCTCCTCCTCATGAGCAGCGCCGTCATGACGATCGGTATCGTCCCCGGCCTGCTGCTGGGTTCCGCCGGAGGACTCGCGCTCGCCATGCTCGGCGGATTCGCGGGCCTCGCCGTCATGATCTGGCTGATGGTCCGCTTCAGCCTCGCCTCGCCCGCGCTCGTACTGGAACGCCAGGGCGTCATGCCGTCCCTGCGCCGCTCCGCCAAGCTCGTGGGAGGCGCCTGGTGGCGCACCTTCGGCATCCTCCTGCTCACCCTCGTGCTGACCTTCCTCGTCACGCTGGTCATCGCGGTGCCGTTCGGCATCCTCGCCACAGCCGTGGACGGCGACGGTCTCGAAGGCCTGGTCTCCGGCACCAGTACGGGCTTCGGCTGGCCCTTCCTGATCATCACCGGCATCGGCACGGTGATCGCCACCACGATCACCTATCCGATCTCCGCCGGTGTGACCGTGCTCCTCTACGTGGACCAGCGCATCCGCCGCGAGGCCCTCGACCTCGAACTGGCACGGGCCGCCGGCGTGCCGGGCTACGGCCCTTCCGGGGGCTGATGCGGTGTCCATCACGGGGGGAGTGACATCCGCGCGGCTGCTGCTGATACGCCTGAGCGACGACACACCGGTGGACACCCCTCGCGTCCCCGCCCGTGAGGCGGCGGAACGCGAGCTGTCCAAACCGATGTACCACGAGAACGGCCCCAACCTTCTCCAGCGCGCACTCGACCGCTTCTGGGACTGGGTCGGCGATCTCTTCGATTCCGCTTCCGGAGTCGCCCCCGGTGGCCTGCTCGGCCTGGTCGTCGTCATCCTGGTCGTGGCGGCCCTCGTCGCCGCCCTGTGGTGGCGGCTCGGCACGCCCCGCCGCATACCCGGCTCGGCCGGCTCACTCTTCGAGGACGGCCCGCGCAGCACCGCGGAACACCGCGCCAGCGCCGAAGCACATGCCGCCGCCAACCGCTGGAACGAGGCCGTCCAGGAACGGATGCGTGCCATCGTCCGCTCCCTGGAAGAACGAGCGCTGCTCGACCCCCGCCCCGGCCGCACCGCCGACGAGGCCGCCACCGAAGCCGGGCGCCCGCTTCCCGGCCATGCGGACCGGCTCCGCGCCGCCGCGCGCGAGTTCGACGACGTCACATACGGAGGCCGCACCGCCGACCAGCGGACATACCTGCGCCTGCGTGAACTCGATCTCGATCTGGACCGTGCGAAGCCGCAGTTGAGCACCGCATCCGGAGGAACAGCCGAGTGACCTCCACCACCAGCCCGACGTCGCTCTCCCTGACCGGCGGCCAGATCTGGACCCGAACCCGCGGACTGCTCCTCGCACTCGCGCTTGTCCTCGCCGCCGGGATCGCCATCGCAGCCCTCAACTCCGGTGACCAGCACGGCCGGCTCGATCCCCGCTCCGCCGACCCGTCCGGCAGCCGCGCCGCCGCTGAGCTGCTCAAGGCCAACGGGGTCTCCATCAAAGTCGTCACGACACTGGACGAAGCCATGGCCGCGACCGGCCCCGACACCACGCTCCTTGTCACCAATCCGGACCTGCTGACACCCCGTCAGCAAGGGGTCCTCCACGATGTGACCGCACTGTCGGGAGGCCGCGTCGTCCACCTCGGCGCCGGCCCGCCCTCGGTCGGCGTGCTGGCCCCCGGTGTCCGCACCGACACCTCCACATCCGTCTCGGCACGGGCCCCGCGGTGCTCGCTGCCCGCCGCGGACCGCGCGGGCACAGTCGACATCGGTGGTGACCGATACATCACCGACTCCCCCGACACCGACGGCTGTTACATGAGTGACGGCGTGCCGACCCTGCTCAGGATCCCCGCCACAGCGACAGACCCGGATCCGGGTACGGACCCGGACACGCACACCGGCGACACCGTCCTGCTCGGCTCCCCGGACCTGCTCTACAACGGGCGTCTCGACAAGCAGGGCAATGCCTCGCTCGCTCTTCAACTCCTCGGCTCCCGGCCTCATCTCGTCTGGTACCTCCCTTCTCTCAGCGATGCCTCTGCCGCCGACGCCAGCGGCGACAACAGTGGGAACGGCGACAGCGGCGGCTTCTTCGATCTGATCCCTTCGGGCTGGCTCTGGGGCGCCTTCCAGCTCCTCCTCGCCGCAGTGCTCGCAGCTGTCTGGCGCGGACGCAGACTGGGCCCCCTCGTGGTCGAACGCCTCCCCGTCGCCATCCGGGCCTCCGAGTCCGCCGAGGGCCGCGCCCGCCTCTACCGCAAGGCGAACGCCAGGGACCACGCGGCATCCGCCCTACGCTCGGGGACCCGCGAGCGTCTGGCACCCCTCCTCGGGGTCTCACCCGCCGAGGCACACACACCCGAAGCCCTGGTCCCGGCCGTCGCCGCGCAACTCGTCGACGCTGTCCCGGACCTGCGCACTCTGCTCTTCGGCCCGGCCCCGGCCGACGACGCCGCTCTTATCCGCCTGGCGGACCGACTCGACGCCCTCGAAAGAGAGGTACGCACCTCATGAGTGCTCCGACCACACAGAACGCCGGGAACACCCAGGACACGGACAGCGCCCGCGCGTCCCTGGAGGCCCTGCGCGCCGAGATCGCGAAGGCGGTGGTCGGCCAGGACCCCGCCGTCACCGGGCTTGTCGTCGCCCTTCTCTGCCGTGGCCATGTCCTCCTCGAAGGAGTCCCCGGCGTCGCGAAGACCCTTCTCGTACGGGCACTCGCCGCTTCCCTCGAACTCGGCACGAAGCGCGTCCAGTTCACTCCCGACCTGATGCCGAGCGACATCACCGGGTCCCTTGTGTACGACGCCAGAACCGCCGAGTTCACATTCCAGCCCGGCCCCGTCTTCACCAATCTGCTGCTGGCCGACGAAATCAACCGCACGCCGCCCAAGACCCAGTCATCGCTCCTGGAGGCGATGGAGGAACGCCAGGTGACGGTCGATGGCACTCCGCGCCCGCTGCCCGATCCGTTCCTTGTCGCCGCCACCCAGAACCCCGTCGAGTACGAGGGCACCTACCCCCTCCCCGAGGCCCAGCTCGACCGCTTCCTTCTCAAGCTGACGGTGTCACTGCCGTCCCGAGACGACGAGGTCAGCGTCCTGACCCGCCACGCGGAAGGCTTCAACCCTCGTGACCTCCAGGCCGCGGGGGTACGGCCCGTCGCCGGGCCCGCCGACTTGGACGCCGCACGAGACGCGGTCGCCAAGACATCCGTCTCACCCGAGATAGCGGGCTATGTCGTCGATATATGCCGTGCCACGCGTGAATCCCCCTCGCTCTCGCTCGGCGTCTCCCCGCGAGGCGCCACTGCCCTGCTCTCCACCGCCCGCGCCTGGGCCTGGCTCACCGGCCGGGACTATGTCATCCCGGACGATGTGAAGGCCCTGGCTCTCCCCACACTCCGCCATCGCGTCCAACTGCGGCCCGAGGCCGAGATGGAGGGGGTCACCGCCGACTCCGTCATCACCGCGATCCTCGCCCATGTCCCCGTTCCCCGATGAGGCGCTGACTCATGGCCCTCACCGGACGAACCGCGCTCCTCGCGGCCCTTGGCACTCTCCCCATCGGCATCTACGCCCCCGGCTGGGCCGGGATCCTTGCCGTCAACGTCCCGCTCTCGCTAGCAATTCTGTGCGACTACGCCCTGGCCGCACCAGTGCGATCGCTCCAGTTCACTCGAAGTGGTGATACGTCTGTTCGACTCGGCGAAAGCGCCGAAGTCCACCTCACCGTCACCAACCCCTCTGGCCGCCGTCTCCGCGCCCACCTGCGCGATGCCTGGCCTCCCAGCGCCTGGTTCGCCGGTACCGAGCATGCTGCGTCCCGGCACAAGCTGACCGTTCCGGCAGGTGAACGCCGTCGACTCATCACAGCCCTGCGCCCCACCCGCCGCGGCGACCGCCGCACGGAGCACGTGACCGTCCGCTCGTACGGCCCCATGGGCCTGGCCGCCCGCCAGGGCAACCACGACGTTCCATGGACGGTCCGGGTGCTGCCGCCCTTCACCAGCCGCAAGCATCTACCGTCCAGGCTCGCCCGGCTGCGCGAACTGGACGGCCGGACCAGCGTGCTGACGCGCGGCGAAGGGACAGAGTTCGACAGCCTCCGCGAGTACGTTCCCGGGGACGACACCCGGTCCATCGACTGGCGGGCCACCGCGCGCCAGTCGGCGGTGGCCGTACGAACCTGGCGTCCTGAACGTGACCGGCACGTCCTCGTCGTCCTCGACACCGGCCGCACATCTGCCGGCCGCGTCGGCGACGTGCCCCGTCTCGACGCGGCCATGGACGCCACGCTTCTCCTCACCGCGCTCGCCTCAC
>NZ_LATD01000101.1 GCF_000981895.1 Streptomyces odonnellii
GGTATCCGGGGGTGGGGCGGGGCGAGCTGACCGAGGCGTACGACGAGCGCGCGAACGGCCGGAGCCAGCAGGTGCATGTCGTCGATGACGATCAGCCGCCGTGCCGTGCCGCCGCGGCCCCTGCGCGGCGCCGTCCGCGCCTGGTCCGGCGCCGAGAGGAGCCCGCCCCGGGAATCCGCCGGGTATTCGAGCGCGGTGAGCAACTCCTGCTCGTCGGCGCCGGGTCCGGCCCGGTACCACGTCACCGGCCCCGGATGGTTCCGGGCGGCCTCGGCGAGCAGCGTGGTCTTGCCGAAGCCCGGCGGGGCGACGGTCAGTCCCAGCGCGCAGTCGGTGAACAGCTCCGTCAGACGTCCCCTGGACAGGGTCTCCAGGGTGGGTATCCGAAAGGTGGTCCACTGCTCCGGCGGTAATGTCCTCGTCATGTCCCTGCCTCCGTGATCGGCTCCCCGGACCCACTCGGCGGCGGTGTCCTTGCACTGTCACTGCTCCGCTGGTCTTTTTGGTTGCGCGGCATTGCCGGTACGGGGAGGCTTTCCTGGTCCCGGGCCGTGGATCGTACGTGGGGCGCACGGCAATGGAGCCCCTTCCTGGCGCTTTTCCTCATTCGGGGCGACGGGAAACAGCCAATCGCAAAGAGGCGTTCCCCGGAAGAGCCGGATGCAGCCAGTCCGTGGCGCGACCGCGCGCGCCGGGGGCGTACGCGACGGCTTCCCCCTTCGGCCTTCAGCGGCGATAGCCCGGCGCTGAAATGAAGCTCATTCCTGGCGCGGACGCCGGTCCGGGACCGCGGGGCGAATCGGTTCAAAAGGGAGTAGCGTCGACTACCTGACCGAGGAGTGCTGCGGCGCTCCTTCTGGAGGCAAGCCCATGGCCAGGTCCTATCACCAGTCCTGCTTCCTCGCCCGAGCCCTCGACGTGCTGGGGGAACGGTGGACGCTGCTGATCGTGCGGGAACTCATCCTCGGGCCGCGCCGCTACGGTGAACTCCTCGAGGCTCTCCCAGGCATCGGCAACAGCCTCCTGGCGGCCCGTCTCAAGCATCTTGAGCGATACGACGTCGTCCGGCGCACAAGGCCGACCGGGGCGGGGCGCGCGGGAGCCTACGAACTCGCGGACCGCGGACACGCCCTGGTTCCCGTCCTGAGGTCGTTCGTCGATTGGGGGGCCGGCCTGGAGGACCCGCCACCCGAGTACGCCGACCACACCGCCTGGAGTGTGACGGCCATGCGTCTGACGGCCCCCGACGAGGCGGTGGACTTTGCCGCGCTCACCCAACTCGTCGTGGACGATGAGGAATTCTGGCTGCACGCGGACGGCGAGCGGGTCCGCGCCGAGGTGGGACCCGCGCCGATCGGACCGGATCTGCGGCTGACGTGCGGCAGGGAGACATTCGATTCCCTTGTCAGGGGCCAGCTGACCATGGAACACGCGGTCGCCGCGGGAGAACTCGTCGTCGAGGGCGAATACGACGCGGCTCGGTCGTTCTTCGAGGTGTTCACCCTGCCCGACGGCACCGGAGGCGTGGCAGGGGCCCGACCCTCCCTTGGACGCACCGGTGATGACCACGGATGACACGGTCTCGGTTCCCGTCTCAGGGATACGATTCGTAATCCGGCAGTGCCGCCCGGAAGTACTCGGCGCCGAACTCTTCGCCAATTCTCGCCAGGCTGGGAACCGCATAGCGATCCGGCCGGGTCTTCGAGATTCGGCACCTCGTCATCCGGGTCAGGGGGCGGGGACGAAATTGGGGCCGCTGGTGTCGAAGTCGGTCCTGCGCTCGGTGACGAACTGCTCGACGGACAGCGGAGCGCGGCGGCCGATCTGCTCGACGTTGTGGTTCGTGCCGGCGAAGACGCCGTTCCGGTAGTCGACGGCGACGTTGCTCAGGTGCTGCACGGCGTGTGGGTGCAGCCCGCGTGCGGTCATGGCCGACGCGAACTCCTCGACGCTGATGGGCTCGTAGTGCACCGGGAAGCCGAGCGTCCTGGACATGATCCGGGCGATGTCGTGATGGTCCAGTTCGACCGGGCCGTGCAGGGTGAGGACGGCACGGTCGTACGGCTCGGGGTCGAGCAGCAGGGCGGCGATCACGTGGGACTGGTCCGCCGCGGCGATCGGGGCGTGGCGGCCGTCGCCGAACGGAAGCCGGAGGTACCCCTCGCCGTCCCGCTTCTCCCACCAGGTGGTGAGCCACTCGGCGAAGAAGGTCGGCCGGATGTGCGCGGTGAGCAGGCCGGTCCGGTCCAGCAGGCGCTCGCACAGCCAGTGCTGCCGGGCGGCCTCGCTGCCCGCTTCGCGGCGGGCGGAGATCTGCGACATGTTGACCACGGACCGGACACCCGCCTCGGTCGCCGCCTGGGCGAAGTAGACGGTGGCCTCGATCAGGCCCGGGAGGATCGGATGGCAGAAGTATGCGCCGGTGACACCCCGCAGGGCGATGGTCACGCCGTCGAGGTCGTGCAGGTCCGACACGGCGATCTCGGCGCCGGCCTGGGCCAGTTCGCGGGAGCGCTCGTCCTCGCGGTGCACCAGAGCGCGGACGCGGTGGCCGCGCTCCAGCAGCAGTTGGACCGTCGCCCGCCCGGTCTTGCCGGTCGCGCCGGTGATCAGGAACAGCCTGTCGTCATTGAGCATCCGAGCACCTATCGTGGTTCAGTCACTGAACTATAAATTTAACAGCAGCCAGTTCAGTGAGCAAACTGCCGAGAGTAAGGTGGGGTCATGACTCTTCCCAGCACCTACGCGGACCGCAACTGCTCGCTGGCGCGGGCCATGGAGGTCATCGGAGAGCGGTGGACGCTGCTCATCCTTCGTGACGCGTTCTTCGGGATCCGCCGGTTCGGGGACTTCGCCACCCAGCTCGGGATACCCCGCGCCGTGCTGACCAGCCGGCTGAAGCTCCTGGTACGGGAGGGGGTGCTCGCCCGGGACGACGACGGCGCCGGAATCGTCGAGTACCGGCTGACCGACAAGGGCATCGAACTGTGGCCGATCGTGCGCGCCATGATGGCCTGGGGCGACACGTTCTACTCTCCGGCCGGAGCGAAGCGCGCCCTGAGCCACGACCGCGACGGAGGTCCGCTCGATCACGAGGGACGCTGCCAGGAGTGCGGTTCAGTCGTACCGGTCCCGGAGATCCGGATCGAGCCCGGCCCCGGATTCGATCCGGAGAACCCGAACCCCGATCCCGTATCCGCCCAGCTCAACACGGCGCGACGACTCCTCGAACCGGTCACCGCCTCCCGTACGCGCCAGGCCGACGACAGCAAGGTGTGAGGGCTCGTGTGAGCGCTGTATAACGCGGAGGTGACTCCGCGGGACCGGCGGCACACTCTCGCCACGCCGAGCTTCGGCGCGGCCGGAGTACGGGGGTGGTCCCTGCCGGCAGGGACCACCCCCGTACGGCTTACTGCTGCCGCGCGAGCCACTCGGTGAACCGGGTTTCGCCGATGTACGCGCCCGAAGCCGGCAGAAGCGTGGTCTCCTCCAGCTCGGTGCCGAAGTACCGCGCGTGCACATCCGTGACCACCGTACGGGGGTCGTCCTTGGCGGCCAGTCCCTTACGGATGAGCTCGTCGAGCTGGAACGTGTCGGGGCCCGCGACCTCCACCACCCCGTTGACCGGGGCGCCGACCGCGGTACGGCCGACGGTCGCGGCCACGTCGTCGGAGCTCACGGGCTGGATCTTCACGGGGGCGAGACGCACGGTGTCGCCCTCGGTGGCCTCGGCGGCGATCGCCTTCATGAACTCGAAGAACTGAGTGGCGTGGACGATGGAGTACGGGATGCCGGACGCCCTGATCAGCTCTTCCTGGGCCTGCTTGGCGCGGAAGTACCCACTCTCCTGGAGGCGTTCCGTGCCGACCACGGACAGCGCCACATGGTGCGTCGCGCCGGCCTCGGTCTCCGCCTTCAGGAGGTTGGCCGTGGACGTACGGAAGAAGTCCATGACGGCCTCGTCCTCGAACGAGGGGGAGTTGGACACGTCGATCACGACCGACGCGCCCTTCAGCACCTCGGCCAGACCCTCGCCGGTCAGAGTGTTGACGCCGGTGTTGGGCGCGGCGGCCACCGCCTCATGGCCGTGCTCGTCGAGCCTGGTGACCACCTTCGAGCCGATGAGCCCGGTTCCACCGATCACTACAACCTTCACAACGCGTTCCTCTCAAAGATCTCCAGGGTGCGGCACAGCCCTGCTGCGATGAACCACGTGCCGGCACCCAGCGAATTCGGCTGTATCAAGAGAGACCGGACAGGGAACCCACTTGTGACAGGAATGTCGCACGGAATAAGCCGGCACGGTGCAACACGGCTTTTCCCGCGTGGAGTTGGTGGAGTCGCACGAGTCAGTCGCACGAAGTCGTACGAGTCACTCGACGAGCTTTCCCTCGGTCGGGACCTCTTCCATCAGAGAGGTGATCTCCTCAGGAATGGCCGGAATGGTCTCGCGGGTGATACCGGTCGTCGGTGACCACACCAGATTGACCCGCAGAGCGGGATCCATGCCGGGGTGGTCGCTGCGGTTGTGGCAGCCACGGGTCTCCCGGCGCTCCAGCGCCGCTTCGAGGGTGGCCCGGGCCGCCAGCGCGGCGGACCGGAGATCAAAGGCGTGTGCGAGGTCCTGATAGCCGGCGATGTCCGGGTGCACGCCGATGTCCTCCATCCTCCTCTCGATCACCCCGAGTTCCGCCAGTCCGGTACGCAGGCCCTCTTCGTTCCGTACGACTCCCGCGTGTTCGGTCATGATGTCGCGGATGGCACGTTGCAGCGCGCGGACGTTCTCCGGCCCATCCGCCGCGAGGAGCCGTCCGACCTCCTCGCGCGCAGCCGCGATCCCCGACGCCGACCGCGGCTGCGCGCTCAGGGACTGCGAGTAGGCGGCGGCCGCCCGACCGGTGAGCCGGCCGAACACCAGCAACTCGATGAGACTGTTCCCGCCGAGGCGATTGGCGCCGTGCAGCCCGCTCGACGCCTCGCCGATGGCGTACAGGCCACGCACGTCTGTGCCGTGGTCCTCGGGGCGTACCCACACACCGCCCATCGAGTAGTGCGCGGTGGGCGCGATCTCGATCGGCTCGCGGGTGATGTCCAGCATCTGGAGGTCCATCAGCGTCTGATAGACACGGGGCAGCCGCGTCATGATCGTCCGCCGTGGCAGATGCGAGACATCGAGCCACACTCCCCCCTTCGGCGTCCCCCGCCCCTCCTGGATCTCCGTGTACGAGGCCAGAGCCACGCGGTCGCGGGTGGACAGCTCCATACGGTCGGGGTCGTAGCGGCTCATGAACCGCTCCCCGAGCGCGTTGCGCAGGATCCCGCCCTCACCCCGGGCCGCCTCGCTGACCAGTGTGCCGGCCGCGTTCTCCGGCTCGATGATCCCGGAAGGATGGAACTGGACCAGCTCGGGGTCGCGCAGCCGGGCACCGGCCTCCACGGCCAGGCGGAAGGAGTCGCCGGTGTTCTCGTCGCGCCGTGAGGACGTCCGCCGCCAGATACGGGTGTGGCCGCCCGCGGCGAGGATGACGGCGTCGGCGTGGAAGAGGTAGCGCGTGCCCCGGGCGAGATCGAAGCCGTAGGCACCGAAGACGGCGCCGTCGTGCACCAGAAGCCGGGTGATGTAGACGCCGTCGAGAACGGGAATACTGAGCTGTTCGGCACGCCTGACGAGCGTGCGCTGGATCTCCAGACCGGTGTAGTCGCCGGCGAAGGCGGTCCGCCGGAACTTGTGCGCGCCGAAGAAGCGCTGCGAGATCCTGCCGTCCTCTTCTCTGGCGAAGGCCATGCCGCAGCGTTCCAGGTCGTCGATGCCCCGGGCGGCGCCCCGGGTGACGATCTCGACGGTCCGGGGGTCGGCCAGCAGATAGCTCTCCTTGAGCGTGTCGGCCGCGTGCTGCTGCCAACTGTCCTCGGGGTCCATGGTGGCCAGGGCCGCGTTGATCCCGCCGGCGGCGAGTGCCGTATGAGCGTCCTCCTTGGCGCGCTTGCCGACCGCGAGGACATCGATTCCGGCCTCGGCCAGTTCGATCGCCGCGCGCAGCCCGGCACCTCCGGTACCGATGACCAGCACCATGGTGGAAACACGTTGTTCGGGGATGGGCACGGTCTACTCCGATCGCCAGGGTCTGTCACGTACTACGACAGGGCCGTCCAGCGATCTGTGACATCTCCCGCCACCGGCCTGGCTGGCTCAGCCGACCCGGCTCAGACGCCCAGGGAAGCCACGTACGGATCGAGCTTCGCCGGATTCATCATCCAGATGACGCGTTCGATGCCCCGTGCCGACACATCGAGGGACAGCAGGGCCACCGCGTGTCCCCCGGACGAGACGAGGACGGCCGGCCTGCCGTTGGCCTCGACCCAGCGGGTCTCCGACTGGGGCCAGAAACGCGGGGCGAAGGCAGCGAGGAACTTGGAGACGCGCGTACGCCCCACAACCGGAATCCTGGACGCCCCGCGCACCCCGCCGCCGTCGGAGTAGCTGACCACGTCCGCCGTGAGGATCTCCTCCAGCACCGGCAGATCGCCCGTCTGCGCCGCGGCGAGGAACACCTCCAGCAGACGCCGGTGAGCGACGGGGCTGACCGGCTCCCTGCGCTCCGCCGACAAATGCTTCCGGGCACGGCTCACCAACTGACGCGCGTTGGCTTCGCTCGTCTCCACGATGTCCGCTATCCGCCTGTACGGATAGTCGAAGGCTTCCCGCAGAACGTAGGCGGCCCGCTCCACGGGATTCAGCTTCTCCAGGAGGAACAGAACCGCCAGGTCGAGCGCCTCTGCCCGGTCCGCACCCAACTGCGGGTCCACGCTCGTGTCGACCGGCTCGGGAAGCCAGGGCCCGATGTACGACTCGCGCCTCACCCTGGCGGACTGGGTGAAGTTGATCGCCAGGCGGGTGGTGACCGTGGCCAGGAACGCCGCCGGCTCGCGGATGACGTCGCGGTCGGCGTTCTGCCACCGCAGCCACGCCTCCTGGACGATGTCCTCGGCCTCCACAGCACTGCCGAGCACACGGTATGCGATGCCGAAGAGCCTGGGACGCGCCGCCATGAAATCCCTCGTCGCCCGGTCGAGGGAGTCCGCGTCGTCCCGAGCGCCCATCCGTGTCCTCTCCTCCGGTCCCGCGGCACCATGTTACGGGCGGTCACAGAAGGACGCGCGCCGTCATTCCGGAGCATGGCATCCGGGGCCTGGGACCATGTGGTCGTGTGCTTGGCCGGAGCCGGCCTCCTCGCGCCGAACGTGTTTCGCGCGGGGCGGACATCGTCACCCATGTCACAGATTCACGGTGTGCCCGGTCATCCATAGGAGATCTGTAGGAGACGGCCATGGGGACCGGATGCGCGAACACGCACCCGACGGACGGTGTGCCGGGCCCATGGCGACATGAACCGATGGAGGTGCGACACGATGTCGGAGAAGGACACAGTGGGCGGGACCGGCGGCCGGCCCCGCTCGGAGAAGTGGAAGACCGCGGTGACGACGCTGCAGGATGCCGCACCGCTCGCCATCCCCGAGGGCGCCTCGGCGATGACCATTCACATCGAGTGGGAGCCCGGAGACCCGGGAACGCCGCCGCACCGCCACTCGGGACCGGCGTTCGGGTACGTCATCGAGGGCGCGGTCCGTTTCGAGCTAGAGGGCGAGCCCGAGCGTGTGGTCGAGGCCGGTGGGACGTTCTGGGAGCCGGGCGGTGACGTGATCCACTACCAGGACGGCAACGCGCGGACGGACGCACGGACCCGGTTCGTCGTGACCATGATGTGCGCGCCGGGCAAGCCCATGCTCGAACTGGTCGACGAGGACGAACTGGCACGGCGCGCACATCTACGCGCCCCGCGGCCCGCTGCCTGATCTGTCACTCCGTCCGCGCAGGCAACCGCCGCGGCAGGTGATCAGCCGCTCAGGGACGCCGCGTAGGGCAACAGCTTCGACGGATTCATCACCCACATGATCCGGTCGATCCCGTCGGCGGACGCGTCGACGCACAGCAGTGCCACGGCGTCTCCGCCGGCCGATCCGCCGGCCGAGACAAGAACGGCCGGCTCTCCGTTCGCCTCGACCCACCGGATGTCCGTCTCGGGCCAGAAAAGGGGCGCGAAGGCCGCGAGGTACTTGGTCACACGCGGACGTCCGACGACCGGAACCTGGGACGCACCGCGCACGCCGCCGCCGTCGGAGTAGCTGACGACGTCCGCGGAGAGGAGGCCCTCCAGCACCGTCAGATCGCCCGTCCGCGCCGCGGCGAGGAACACTTCCAGCAGCCGCCGGTGCTCGGCCGGGCTGACCCGCTTGCCGCGTTCGGCGTTCAGGTGTTTGCGCGCACGGCTCACGAGCTGGCGGGCATTGGCCTCACTCGTCTCCAGGATTTCCGCGATCTGACCGTAGGGGTAGTCGAACGCTTCTCTGAGGACGTAGGCCGCGCGTTCCACCGGGTTCAGCTTCTCCATGAGGAAGAGAACCGCCAGCTCAAGCGCCTCGGCCCGTTCCGCTCCCATGTGCGGGTCCACACCGGTGTCGACGGGGTCGGGCAGCCACGGCCCGATGTACGACTCCCGCCGCATCCGCGCGGACTGGGCGAAGTTGATGGCCAGTCGTGTGGTGACCGTGGTCAGAAAGGCCGCCGGCTCCACGATGTTCGCGCGGTCCGTGCTGTGCCACCGAAGCCATGCTTCCTGGACGATGTCCTCGGCTTCCACGGAACTGCCGAGGACCCGGTACGCGATACCGAAAAGCCGGGGGCGTGCCGCCAGGAACTCCTTCGTCGCCCGGTCAAGGGCATCGGTGTCGTCAATCCCAGTGTGCATTCTTGTCCTTTCGGGCGCCGGGGTTGTCCCTTCGGGCGCCGAGCCCACCATGCTGTGAGCCGCCGACGGGTGACTTTCGCAGGGCGGCGGTACGCCGGTACCGCCGCCCTGCGAGGCTGGTCACATGACACAGGTCAGTAAAGGCGAATGCCATTTACTCCACGAAGTAGGAATCGTGTTTGACGAAGAATTCCGCACGCTCTTCATCCGTGGCATCGGCCAGTTGTGAAACCTGCTCGAAGTACTCCTCGCGCGGTGCGCCCGGCGTGAAGAGCAGCAGCATGTCGGCCGGGGCGTCGGAGTCGTTGCGGAAGGCGTGCAGCCCGCCCTGGGGCACATGCAGGAAGTCACCCTTGCGCGCGTCGATCCACCGCGCGCCGTCAAAAAGACGAACGGTTCCGTCGAGAATGTAGAAGGACTCCGAGATGGACTTGTGGAAGTGAGTCCTGGGGCCGCCTGCCTTCGCCCTCATCTCGACCCGATAAAGCCCGAACTCGCCTCGTGTGGTGGCCGTGGTCGCCAGATAGTGAATGGCGTCCTTTCCTGTCCCGCCGATGTCCGGCGGTGTGCTCGCCGGACGGAAACCGGCGCTGACCTCACCGCTTTCCCCTCGATAAACCTGGTCCGGGTACGACATGTCTCTTTCCCTTTTGTGTATGCCCCGGTCAGCCGAACTGGCCGGGCTGGTAGTCGCCGGCGGGCTGCTGGTTGATGACGTTGACGCGGTTGTAGGCGTTGATGACGGCGATGAGGGAGATCAGAGCCGTGAGCTGTTCCTCGTCGAAGTGCTTGGCGGCGTTTGCCCAGGCCTCGTCGGTGACTCCGCCGGCCGCGTCGGCGATGCGGGTGCCCTGTTCCGCGACTTCGAGGGCTGCGCGTTCGGCGTCGGTGAAGACCTTGGCCTCGCGCCAGGCGGCGACCAGGTTGAGGCGCTGCTGGGTCTCCCCGGCGTGTGCCGCGTCCTTGCTGTGCATGTCGGTGCAGAAGCCGCAGCCGTTGATCTGGCTCGCGCGGAGCTTCACCAGCTCCTGGACCACGATCGGCAGTGTCGAGTCCGTGACCGCCTTGTTGGCGGAGTTGATGTGCTTGAGCACCTTCGCCCCAAGGGGGTTGCCGAAGTAGTTGACGCGCGATTCCACGGGGTTCTCCTTGCCATGTGGTGTCCGGGCCCCGGAGTCCGGGGCCCGGGAGGTACACATGACTGACCGGGCGGCCCGGCGATGTGTGACAGCCCGGCAGCACCGACGCCGCTGGACGCCGCGGGCCGTGGCCGGAGAACAGGCCGGAAGAAGTCTTGACCGATGTCTTGACCTCTGCGTGCCCTGGGTCCACAGTACTCGTTAATGCGCATTACTAATACGCATTAACGATCCGGAGGAACACGGTGGAGGAACCCAGGAAGCGGGCCCGGCCAGGGCGGACCCCCGCACCCACAGGCCGTACGTCACGGCCGCGCCAGGCCGAGGTCGCCAGGCTCGCCGGGGTCTCGCAGGCCACGGTCTCGCTGGTGCTCGGGGGCCGTAAGCAGGGTGCCACGATCTCCGAGGAGACCCGGCAGAAGGTGCTCGACGCGGTACGGAGCCTCGGTTACGTCCCCGATCCGGCGGCCAGCCGGCTGGCCGCCGCGCGCAACAACCTGCTCGGGGTCTTCAGCTTCACCTCCACCTTCCCGACCGATGTGCAGCACTCGTACTACCCGTTCCTCGTCGGCGTCGAGCAGGAAGCCGCCGCGCGCGGTTACGACCTGGTGCTCTTCACCGGCTCCAGCACGGGCGGCGCCGGGGCCGCGGGACCGCACGCCCTGAACCGGGTACGGCTCGCCGACGGCTGCCTCTTCCTCGGCCGCCACGCGCCCGCCGACGAACTGCGGCGCCTGGTCGCCGACGGCTTCCCCGTGGTCCACCTCGGCCGCAGGGACGAACTGGAGGGGCTGGCCTGGGTCGGCGCCGACTACGTCAGCGCCGGCAAGGAGGTCGTCGCACACCTCGCCGGACTCGGCCACCGGCGGATCGTGCTCGTACGCGAGGACGACGAGGCCCCCGCGTCCACCGACCGTGAACACGGCTTCCTCAAGGGGCTGGAGGAGGCCGGGCTGCCCGGCGGTCCCGCCGCCGTCTTCCGCTCCGCCGACCCGGAGCACGACCTCACCGCCGAGCGGCTGCGCGGCTGGCTCGACGACGGCGTCACCGCGTTCGTCGCCGAGGAGACCGACACGGGCGACGCCTGGCGCGCGTTGCACAACGCGGCGCACTTCGTCGGCATCGACTGTCCGCGCGACGCCTCACTCGCGCTGCTCGGCAGCCCGCCGCCGGATCTGTCCGACGGACCGATGCCCACCGGATTCGACATCCCCCGGCCGCAGTTGGGCGCCGCCGCCGTGCGGATGCTCGCCGCGCTGGTGGCGGGGGAGCAGGCCACGGAACCGCTGGTGGCCTGTGCCTTCCGGCCCGGCACGACGGCCGGCGCACCGCCCGCCCACCACTGACCGCGCACGCGCCGCACCGGCACCGGCACCGAGGCGACGGCCGCACCGCACCTGCGCGGCACGTCAAGCACCAGGTACGCGGCAGCACCGCAAGCCCCGTGTACCCGCAGTACGTCAAGCAGCACGCACGTGCCGTACCCCAAGCACCACGTACCTGCCCTACCTCAAGCCCGCCCACTCCCGCAGCACATCAAGCACATCAAGCACCGCGCACACCGCAGCACTTCAAGGAGACCCGTGACATCCGCACCCGACATCCTCATCGTGGGCGCCGGGCTCGGTGGCGTCGCCGCCGCCCTCGCCGCCTGCCGGGCCGGACGCACCGTCGTCCTCACCGAGGAGACGGACTGGATCGGCGGCCAGCTCACCTCCCAGGCCGTCCCGCCGGACGAGCACCCCTGGGTCGAGCAGTTCGGCACCACCGCGTCGTACCGCACCCTGCGCGAGTCCATCAGGGACCACTACCGCCGCTGGTACCCGCTGCGCTCCGAGGCGCTGGCCCTCACCGGTCTCAACCCGGGCGCCGGCCGCGTCAGCAAGCTCTGCCACGAGCCGCGCGTCGCCCTCGCCGTCCTGGAGGCGATGCTCGCACCGCACCGCTCATCGGGCCGGCTCACGCTGCTGACCGAACACCGCCCGGTCGCCGCCGAGACGGGCGACGACGACACCGTACGGTCCGTCACGCTCACCGACCTGCGCGGCGGCGGCCGCGTCACGATCGCGGCCCGTTACGTCCTCGACGCGACCGAGACCGGTGAACTGCTCGAACTCGCCGGGGTCGAGCACGTGACCGGCGCCGAGGCGCGGAGCGAGTACGACGAACCGCACGCCCCCGACGAGGCACAGCCCCTCAACCAGCAAGGCATCACGGTCTGTTTCGCGCTCTCCCACCACGAGGGCGAGGACCACACCATCGAGCGGCCGGCCGACTACGACTTCTGGCGCGCCTACCGGCCGGACTTCTGGCCCGGCCCGCTGCTCGGTTTCCTCGCGCCGGACCCCCGCACCCTGGAGGCCGTACCGCGCACCTTCGTCCCCAACCCGGACCTCGACCCGCTCGACGTCACCGCCGACCAGTCCGCCGACGCGGGCGACAAGGAACTCTTCGGCTTCCGCCGGATCCTCGCCCGCAAGCTGCACCGGCCCGGCGCGTTCGACTCCGACATCACCCTGGTCAACTGGCCGCTCAACGACTACTGGCTGAAGCCGCTGATCGGCGCCGGCGAGGAGACGTCGGCCGCCGCGCTCGCCGGGGCACGGCAGCTCTCGCTCTCGCTCCTGTACTGGCTCCAGACCGAGGCGCCGCGCGCCGACGGCGGCAAGGGATTCCCCGGACTGCGCCCGCGTCCCGATGTCACCGGCACGCCCGACGGGCTCGCCAAGGCGCCGTACGTACGCGAGTCGCGCCGTATCAAGGCGGTCACCACCGTCACCGAGCACGACGTCGCGATCGACCTCGTCGGCCCCTACGGCGGCACCCGCTACCGGGACTCCGTCGGCGTCGGCAACTACCGCATCGACCTGCACCCCTCGACCGGCGGGGACAACTACATCGACATCGGCTCGGTGCCGTTCGAGATCCCGCTCGGCGCGCTGATACCGCGCCGGGTCCGCAATCTGCTGCCCGCCGGAAAGAACATCGGCACCACCCACATCACCAACGGCTGCTACCGGCTCCACCCGGTGGAATGGAACATCGGCGAGGTCGCGGGCGCACTGGCCGCGCACTGTGTCGCCGAGGGCGTCGAACCGCGCCGGGTCCAGGCCGAGGACAAGCGGTTCGACCAGTTCGCCCGGCTGCTCGACCGCGAAGGAGTCCAGCGCCACTGGCCCGACGTACGCGGCTACTGACCCCGCTCCACAGGACAACGACACAACGACCGCTCCACAGAACGACGGCGGCGGACAGCCGGGCAGACGCAGCTCCACCTGCCCCGCCCGGCCCGGACCGTGTCCCACACGGCCCACCGCCCGCGCCGTGCCCATCCCGCACAAGGAGGTGCCCAAGCCATGAACACCCACCGCATCCGCGTCGGCATCGACGTGGGCGGAACCTTCACCGACGCCGTGGCCGTAGACGCCACGACCCTGCGACTCCTGGGACAGGTGAAGGTCCCCACCAGTCACCATCACGAGGACGGCGTCGCCCACGGCATCGTCGAAGCTCTCGCCCGTCTGCTGGAACAGACCGGACACGCCCCGGAGGACGTGGCCTTCCTGGCCCACGGCACCACCCAGGCTACCAATGCCCTGCTGGAGGGCGACGTCGCCACCGTCGGTCTGATAGGCGTCGGCACCGGTCCCGGCGCCGTGTTCACCCGGCGCCTCGCCGCCTTCCAGAAGCTCGAACTCACCCCCGGCAAGCGGCTGCCGCTCGCCTACGCCCATGTCGCCGACCCCGACGACGCACCCGCCGTGCGCGCCGCCGTCGACGCGGTCGTCCAGGGCGGTGCCCAGGTCGTCGTCGCCACCCAGCCGTTCAGCGTCGACCGTCCCGAGGGCGAGGACGCGGTCGTCACGGCGGCCGCGGAGCGCGGTCTGCCGACGACCGCCGCGCACGAGATCACCTCGCTGTACGGGCTCCACAAGCGGACCAGGACCGCCGTCGTCAACGCCGCGATCCTGCCGCGCATGCTCGCCACCGCCGACCTCGTCGACGCCTCCATCACCAAGGCGGGCGTCAGCGCCCCGCTGATGGTGATGCGCTGCGACGGGGGAGTGATGTCGCTGGACGAGATGCGGCGCAGACCACTGCTCACCGTGCTGTCCGGACCGGCGGCCGGCGTCGCGGGCGCGCTGATGCAGGAGCGCGTCAGCGAGGGCCTGTTCCTGGAGACCGGCGGCACCTCCACCGACATCAGTGTCGTACGGCGCGGCAAGGTCGCCGTCCGGCACGCCACCATGCTCGGCAGGACGTCGTACC
Source organism: Streptomyces odonnellii (assembly GCF_000981895.1). Classification (GTDB taxonomy): domain Bacteria; phylum Actinomycetota; class Actinomycetes; order Streptomycetales; family Streptomycetaceae; genus Streptomyces; species Streptomyces odonnellii. Next base: position 14,216 of record NZ_LATD01000101.1, read on the forward strand.
TGTCGGCGCTCGACGTCAGGACCGTCGGTGTCGGCGGCGGCTCGATGGTCCGCGTCGGCGGCGGCAAGGTCACCGGCGCCGGACCGCGCAGCGCGCACATCGCGGGCCTGCCGTACGCCTGCTTCGCGACCCTGGACGATCTGCGGGACGCGAAGGTCATCACGATCCGGCCGATGGCCGACGACCCGGCCGACTACGCGGTGCTCGACGCCGCCGGCGGACGCTTCGCGATCACCATGACCTGTGCGGCCAACGCGCTGGGCAGGGTCCCCGAAGGGGACTTCGCACACTGCGACCCGGCCGTGGCGAAGGCCGCGATCGCGCCCCTGGCCGCCGCGCTCGGCACGGACGTCGCCACGGCGGCGGCCCGTGTACTGGACGCCGGGACCGACCAGGTGCGGACCGTGGTCGACGCGATGATCAGCGACTACCGGCTGGACAAGGACATCGCCGTACTCGTAGGCGGCGGCGGAGGCGCGGCGGCCGTCACCCCGCACCTCGCGGCCGTCTCCGGGCTGGAGGGCCGCATAGCCCGCCACAACGAGGTCATCAGCCCCATCGGCGTCGCCCTCGCCCTCATCCGTGAACAGGTGGAACGCATCATCCCCGGCGCCGGCCAGGAACAGATCCTCGCCGTACGGGCCGAGGCCGAGGCCGCCGTCGTCGCCCAGGGCGCCGCCGCCGACGGTGTCGAGGTGGAGGTCACCGTCGACCCGCAGACCAGCACCGTACGGGCCGTCGCGACCGGCGCCACCGAACTGCGCACCCAGGACCGTGCCCACCGGGCCGACGACGCCGACCGGCTGCGCGCCGCCGCCGACAGCCTGAAGACCGACCCGGCGTCGGTACGTGTGCTGGCCGGCACCCCCGCGCACACCGTGTACGGCACCGATGTCCGCCGCCGGTTCCGCCCCGACCGCCACCCGGTGCGCGTCGTGGACGCCGACGGTGTCGTACGGCTCCACGCGCCGGACGCCAGGGTCGAGACCACCACCGTCGGCCGTGCCCCCGAAGTCCTCGCGGGGCTGGTGCGGGAGGCCACGTCGTACGGCGACGGCGGGGTCCGTGCCCCCGCCCTGCGACTCCTCCTCGGCTCCCGGATCGCCGACCTCTCCGGAGTGCTCGACCCGCAGCCGCTGCTGGCGCTCGCCCGCAGCGAACTGCGCGCACGCGCCGCCGACGAACCGGTCGTCGCCGTCCTGGAGGTGCGCTCGTGACGGCCGCCCTGCTCGACCGCGCAGCGCTCTCGGCGATCGGGGCACTCGAAGCGAGCGACGACATCGAGTTCGGTGTACGGCTGCTCGCGAACACCCCCACGCACGAGGGCCGCGACCCGGCCCTGCTGCGCCAATGGGCGCGTACCGCCGACGAGTTCGGCGCCGCACTCGCCCCCGTCACTGTCACGGCCCGTGTCGTGGAGAGTCACGACGGACTGGCGAAGGGCCTGCTCGCCCGCTACACCTCCCGGCCCGTCCCGACCGTGGAACTCTTCACCGACACCCTGGCCCTCGCCGACGAGCTGATCGACGGACTCGGCTGGCGCCACTGGTATCCGGCCGGGTCGCTACGGGCGGCGGCGATCGCCCACGAGGCGGTGCACGAACGGCTCCACCACGGACCGGCGAAGACGGCCCTGAAGCGGTCACTCGGCCATGTCGTGCTGCGCGCGGGGCGCCACCGCCTGTACGGCCATGTCGCGGGCGCCGACGAGATCGCCGCCCACTCCTACGCCCGCACCGTGTGCGGCCTCGGCCGCAGCCCGCTCCTGCTGACGGCCGCCCTGGCCACCGCCGCCGACGCGGCCGAACCGCCGCACGGGTCCCCGCGCGGGCTCCCGCGCGGATCCGCGCCCGGAAGAAAGAAGTAACGCCATGGGCGTCGTCATCCTTCTTGTCATGGCGGCCGGTGTCGCCGCGATGCTCACCCGCAGACTCCCCACCGCCTTCGCGCTCGTCATCCTGGCCGTCGTCATCGCTTTCCTCGCGGGCGCCCCGCTGACCGGCGAGAACAGCGTCCTGGACACGGTCGTCCAGGAGGGCGCGCCGGCCCTCGCCGCCACGATGATCGCGATCCTGCTGGGCTCCTGGCTCGGCAAGCTCCTCGACGAAACCGGCATCGCGGGCACCCTCGTCCGTAAGATCGTCGAATTCGGCGGCGACCGCCCCGTCGTGGTCGCCCTCGGTGTCCTGGCCGTCTCCACCCTCGTCGGTACGGTCACGGGCTCGGCGCCCGCCGCCATGCTCGCCGGGATCATCGGCATCCCGGCCATGATCGCCGTCGGGATCCCCAAGGTCACCGCGGCCGGCACCATCCTGATGGGCATCGCCGCCGGCATGCCCTTCGAGCTGCCCATCTGGCAGTTCTTCTCCACCGCGCTGGAGCTGCCCGTCGACACCGTGCGCGGCTTCATGATGAAGCTGTTCCCGTTCGCGCTGGCCGCCGCCGTCCTCTTCGTCCTCGTCGAGACCCGGCGACGCGGCGTCGAACACGCGTGGTCCCTCAAGTCCGCGTCCGCGAAGCCCGCTTCGCGCCGCGGTCAACTGGGCGACGCCCCCTGGTACGCGCTGCTCACCCCGCTCGTACCGCTGATCCTCGCCCTCGGCCTCGACATCGCGATCCTGCCGTCCATGCTGGCCGGTGTCCTGTACGCACTGGTCACCACCACCCGGCCGGGCGAGATGAGCAAACGGCTGCTGCGCACCCTGTACGGCGCATTCGAGACGGCGGCGGCACCGATCGTGCTGTTCATCGCGATCGGCATCCTGCTCGCCGCGGTGAAGCTGCCCGGCGCGGTGGAGGCGCTGGAGCCGCTGATCAAGGCGGTCAGCCCGCAGAACCCGGTGCTGTTCGTCGTGGTCTTCACCGTGCTCGTGCCGCTCTGTCTCTACCGGGGGCCGCTGAACGTCTACGGTCTCGGCGCGGGCATCGCCGGTGTCCTCATCGCCGCCGGCATCTACCCGGCCGCCGCGGTGCTGGGCCTCGCCACCTCGTACAACCAGGTCTTCGGTGTGTCGGACCCGACCAGCACCCAGACCGTGTGGAGCGCGCAGTACGCCGGGGTCACACCGCAGCAGGTGATGCTGCGGACCCTGCCGTACGTCTGGGCCGTCGCCCTGGGCGGATTCTGCGTCACCGCCGCCACCTATCTGTGATCTCTCACTCCCGGGACGGAGCACGACATGACACAGCACGACAGCAACGCGCGGCAGCACCACACCGATGAGCCGCGGAACCCCGGCCGGCGCATGTTCCTGCGCGCCGCGGCCGCGACCGCCGCGGCGGCGTCCGGAGTGATCGCCACCGGTACGGCGGCGGGCAGCGCCGCCGCGGCCCCCGCCCTGGCCCCGGAAGCGGCGCAGGCCGCGGCCGCGGCGCCCGGCGGATTCCCCGACTACCGTTATCTCAAGACGCTTCTGACGCCCTCCCAGCTCAAGTACAACCCCACCGGCGAGATCATTTTCCCGTGCGTCCGCGGCGTCTACGACAAGTTGTCGAACCCGCTGGGCCGCTACTACCTCTACTACGGACCGCACGACGCGCCGGGCGGAATCTGCCTGGCCTACGGCGACTCGCTGGAGGGGCCGTTCACGGAGTACGCCGCCAACCCGATCGTCTCCAACAACTGGCAGCCGCACTACAAGGTCAGCCATGTCGCCTCGCCGCACGTCCTCTGGAACGAGGACGTCAAGGAGCTGTGGCTGTACTTCCACGGCGAGAACGGCACGACCCGCCTCGCCCGTTCCAAGGACGGCGTCACCTTCACGTACGACAAGGTGGTGCTCACCACCGCGATGATGCCGGCGGGCAGCAGCGAGACCTCGTACGCGCGCGTCTTCCGGCACGACCTGCCCTCGCGCGGCGCCCGCTACGTGATGCTCTTCATGCTCAACAACCAGTCCAACCACCGTGACATCGCCTGGGGCTGGTCGAAGGACGGCCGTGACTGGACGTTCGACCAGCAGCCGCTCGTACGCCACTCCGACGTCGGCGCGAACAACATCGGCGGCCCGCACCTGCTGAGCCGTAACGGCAGCACGTACGTCGTCTACAACACCGGCAAGGAGAACGGCGGCAATCTGCTGATCACCGAGGTCGGCAACGACTTCAGCCGCCGCGAGCACCTCGGTCTCTTCTACGACTCGGCCAACAGCGCGCCGGACAACGGCCGCAGCGCGTCTCCGTCCTTCGGGACAGACCGGGGCGTGCCGTACATGATCTACGAGGCGGGTGAACGGCTCCAGGGCTCGATCGCGGTGGCACGCGGCTGACCCACGGCCGCCGTACATGCGGCCCGCCTGGTCCGACAGGCGGGCCGCAGCCGGCGATGGCCGTGGTGAAGGGCGGGTGCCGCCTTCTTGACGGCCCGCCGGAGCACGCTCAAAATATTGGGCGACGGTCACGATTGTCAGCGCTCGTCCGCGCGGGAGTTCCCGCTCGGATGGGTCATCGGCCCCGGCCCGCTGGCAGGCAACCCTTCCACTGCGACGGGGTGCCCCGGGTGACGACCAGGTCCCGCCCGGTGGGCGGGGCAAGTGCGGTCTCGTTGTCTCGCGAGGCCCGAGGAACGGGACGGGACGGGACCGGCGGAGATGGCCAGGACATCGCGGAAGAGCAGAAGTGCCTGCCGGGCACACCGGCCGGTGCCGGTGCCGCGTCCGCGCCTGCTGACCAGACGCCGCCACATCGATCTGCTGCGGCTCCGCAACGGCTGCGCTCCGACGGACTGAGCCCAACCGCTCCGCAAGCGCAGTCCCGGGTCCGGGCGTTGTGCGCCGTCGTGCGCCGCCGGGCCCTCCTCCCGTACGGCCACCGGCGCCGAAGAAGCCACCGGGGCTCCACCGCAGCCATGGAGAGACCATGTCCGAGACCGTTGCCATGTCCGAGTCCTCGAGTGCCGTGTCCGAGCCCCTCGCGCAGACGTCCTTCCCGGCGGCGCTCCGCCATGCCCAGCTCGGCACGGCCCCGCGTTTCCGCGACCGTATCGGTGCCGATCCGCGCGGCGGCTACTATCCGGTGGCGCACCGCTACCATCTGTATCTCTCGCTGGGCTGTCCGGGCTCGATGCGTGTCTCGATCACCCTCGGTCTGCTCGGACTCAAGAACTCGGTCCGCACGACGCTCCTGCCCTCGCCCCCCGGCGCCTGCGACGCGCTCGCGGCGCTCCGTACGGCGTACGAGACCACCCGGCACCGCTACGACGGGCCGCCGACCGTGCCCGCGCTGTGCGACCTGTGGAGCGGGCGGGTCGTGAGCAACCACACCCCCGACATCCTCGACGACCTCGCCCTCCGCTTCACCGACCAGGACAACGCCGATCTGCCCAGGCTGCGGCCCGCGGCCCTCGCCGCCGACATCGACGCCATCCGGGAACTCCTCGGCGAGGGCCGGGCCCCGGACCCGGCACTGGACCTCCTGGAACGTCAACTGGCCTCGCATCCCTATGCGTTGGGCGAGACGCTCACGGCCGCGGACGTGGATCTGTGGGTGACGCTCGTCCACCTGGACACCGACGCCCTGCGGCGCGTCGCCGCCGGTGACCGCCTCTGGTCGTACGTACGGCGGCTGGGCGCCCACCCTGCCTTCCACGGATATCCGTGTACGGAGGGAACGGGTATGGGGGGAACAGGTACGGAGGGAATAGGGGAACGTACCGAGGGGAAGCGGGAACACAGCGGTGAGGATGCGTGTTCTCCGGAGAAGGACAAGGATCGTGCCGCGGAGCAGAGCCGTGTCACGGTGCCGGCGGACCAGGACTGCCGGCATCAGGCCCTGGTTTGTTAGCGGCTCGTTGTCGCGAGCCCGGGACGGCGCGAGCCGGTCGGGGACGGAGGTGACGGCAGTGCGGGGAGCCCCTCAGCGGCCCATGGTCACCACCGCCATGTACTCGCGGCGGCACATCGATCTCCAGCGCGTCGCCGCCGCACTCTGTCCGGCGTACGAGCCCGTCGCCGCGCGGCACTAGGCCGCTCAGGCATTTCGCGTGCCCGTTCCCACGCCCGGCTCTTGACCGGGCCCTCTCTTCTCGCTGTTCGCTGACTCTCCACTTTCGCCGACCCTCCACCCCGACCGAGCACGGGCGCGGACGTCTTTCGGCATGCTCACAGGAAGCGGTGGCCCCATGCCCCGAGCATCACACGCACCCCTCCATCTGGCCGTCGCCCTCGACGGCGCCGGCTGGCATCCCGCGGCCTGGCGGGAGCCCGACGCCCGGCCCGGTGAACTGTTCACCGCGCGGTACTGGACCGGCCTGGTCACCGAGGCCGAGCGTGGCCTGCTGGACTTCGTGACCATCGACGACTCGCTGAGCCTCCAGACCTCCCGGTACGTCGGGCCGGACGAGCGCACCGACCAGGTACGGGGCCGGCTGGACGCCGTACTGATCGCCGCCCGGGTGGCGCCGCTGACCCGTGACATCGGGGTGATCCCGACCGCCGTGGTCACCCACACCGAGCCCTTCCATCTCTCGAAGGCGATCGCCACCCTCGACCATGTGAGCACCGGACGCGCCGGAATCCAGGTCAGAGTGTCCGGCCGCGCCGACGAGGCCGCGCACTTCGGCCGCCGTACGGTGCCGGGCCTGCGCGTCGAGGACCTGGCGACGGCAGCGGGACAGCCGGCACGGTCGACGGCCGAACAGCCCTGGGTGAAGGAGCTGTTCGACGAAGCCGCCGACTATGTCGAGGTGCTGCGCCGGCTCTGGGACAGTTGGGAGGACGACGCGGAGATCCGCGATGTCGCCACAGGCCGCTTCATCGACCGCGACAAGCTGCACTACATCGACTTCGAGGGCGCGCACTTCAGCGTGAAGGGGCCCTCGATCACCCCGCGCCCGCCCCAGGGCCAGCCGCTCGTCGCCGCGCTGGCGCACGCGACCGTCCCGTACGAACTGGTCGGGCGCTCGGCCGACATCGGATTCGTCACCCCGGGCGGTGCCGATGACGCCCGGGCCGTCCTGGCCGAGATCCGCACGGCGCAGGCATCCGCCGGCCGCGCCGACGAGACCGTGCACGTCTTCGGCGACCTGGTGGTCTTCCTCGACGACGACCCCGTTGCCGCCGCGGACCGCAAGGCCCGTCTGGACGAACGCGCCGGCGCCGAGTTCAGCAGCGACGCCCATGTCTTCACCGGGTCGCCCGCACAGCTCGCGGATCTGCTGGAGGAATGGCGGGATGCCGGGCTGACCGGCTTCCGGCTGCGGCCCGCCGCCCTTCCGTACGACCTGGAGCAGATCACCCGCCACCTGGTGCCCGAACTCCGGCGCCGCGGTGTCTTCCGTACCGCGTACGAGGCGAGCACCCTGCGCGGGCTGCTCGGACTGCCCCGCCCCGCCAACCGCTACGCCGTCGCCTGAGCCGGAAGGACCGTACGAGAAATGAGCACGTCCGCCACGCCGCCGAAGTCCGCCACGCCGCGGAAGCAGATCCATCTCGCCGCGCATTTCCCCGGGGTCAACAACACCACCGTATGGAGCGACCCCGAGGCGGGCAGCCACGTCGAGTTCAGCTCGTTCGTACACTTCGCGCGGACCGCCGAGCGCGCCAAGTTCGACTTCCTCTTTCTCGCCGAGGGCCTGCGACTGCGGGAACAGGGCGGTCGGATCTACGACCTGGACGTCGTCGGGCGGCCCGACACCTTCACCGTTCTGACCGCGCTCGCCGCCGTCACCGAACGCCTCGGACTGACCGGCACGATCAACTCGACCTTCAACGAGCCCTACGAGGTGGCCCGCCAGTTCGCCAGCCTCGACCATCTGTCGGACGGCCGCGCCGCCTGGAACGTCGTCACCTCGTGGGACGCCTTCACCGGCGAGAACTTCCGCCGCGGCGGCTTCCTGCCGCAGAACGAGCGCTACTCGCGGGCGAAGGAATTCCTCGCCACCGCCATCGAGTTGTTCGACTCCTGGCAGGGCGACGAGATAGCCGCCGACAAGGAGTCCGGCACCTTCCTGCGGGACGCGCGGGCGGGAGCCTTCGTACACAAGGGCCCGCACTTCGACATCGCCGGACAGTTCAATGTCCCGCGCAGCCCGCAGGGACGCCCGGTCATCTTCCAGGCCGGCGACTCGGAGGAGGGACGGGAGTTCGCAGCGGCCGGCGCGGACGCGATCTTCAGCCGCTACAGCACCCTCAAGGAAGGGCAGGCGTTCTACACGGACGTCAAGCGCCGCCTCGCCCGGTACGGCCGCACCCACGACCAGTTGCTGATCCTGCCCGCCGCCACCTTCGTACTCGGCGACACGGACGCCGAGGCGCGGGAGCTGGCCCGCGAAGTGCGCCGCCAGCAGGTCAGCGGGGCCACCGCGATCAAGCACCTGGAATTCGTCTGGAACCGCGATCTGTCCGCGTACGACCCGGAGGGCCCGCTCCCCGACATCGACCCGGACCTGGGCGAGCACACCATCGCCCGCGGCCGTGCCCAGGTGCGGATGTACCGCGACCCGCTGGCCACCGCCCGGGAGTGGCGGGAGCTCGCCGCCGCCAACAAGTGGTCGATCCGGGATCTGGTCGTCGAGACCGGCAACCGTCAGTCCTTCGTCGGCTCCCCGGCCACGGTCGCCGAGACGATCAACTCCTTCGTGCAGACGGACGCGGCCGACGGGTTCATCCTCGTCCCGCACATCACCCCAGGCGGACTGGACGTCTTCGCCGACACCGTGGTCCCGCTGCTCCAGGAGCGCGGTGTGTTCCGCACGGAGTACGAGGGCACCACCCTGCGGGACCATCTCGGTCTCGCGCACCCCGACGCCCATTCGGACACAGACGCCCATTCCGACGCCGACGCCCCGGCCGGGCGGGTGGCGTCGTGAAGTTCCCGGCCGCCATCACCTTGACCGTGCACGCCACCGACAAGGAGTCGACATGACCATCCAGCACACCGACCCGGGCACCGACCGCACGGAGTTCATCCGGCAGTGGGAGGAGTGGCACACCCGGCACGAACAGAACCTGGCGGATCCGCACGGCTTCCTCGCCGTCACCAGCCTGCGGTGGCTCGACGGTGAGCCGACCCGGTTCCCCGACGCGCCCGGAGCGTGGTCCAGCACCGACGACGGTGTGACGGTCCGACTGGACGAGGACGAGGAACTGACCGTCCAGGGCGCCGTGGTGCGCGGCCGGTACGACTTCGGGGTCATCGAGGAGCGGGCAAGCCTCCTGGCCACAGCGGGTGACGCCGTGATCGAGGTCGCCAGGCGCGGCGGCCATGACATCCTGCGCCCGCGCCACCCGGACAACAAACTGCTGGTCGACTACACCCACACCCCGGCCTACGCCCCCGACCCCCGCTGGGCACTGACCGGCCGCTACCTCCCGTTCGACGCGCCCCGCGCCGTGACCGTGGGAGCGGCGGTCGAGGGGCTCCAGCACGTCTACGACGCCCCCGGGCAGGTCGAGTTCGCGCTGGACGGGCGTACGTACCGGCTCACCGCCTTCAACGGCACGCAGCCCGGCAGCCTCCTGGTCCTGTTCACCGACGCCACCTCCGGTGTCACCACCTACGCGGCCAACCGCTGCGTCTCCATTTCCCCGCCCGACGGTGAGGGCACGGTGGTCATCGACTTCAACCGCGCCACCAACCTGCCCTGCGCCTTCACCGACCTGGCCACCTGCCCGCTGCCGCCGGCCGAGAACAGGCTGCCGGTCGCCGTCGAGGCCGGCGAGAAGATCCCGTACGAACGTGGTGGCGGCAGCCCGCAGGAGTGATGCCCGAGGCACCCGCCCGTCCTGGCCAGGGCCGAAGCATGGCCCTGGCCAGGTCGTCGTCCAGCGCCCTGGAGCGCCGCTGGATTGCCCTGAAGTGCCCGTGATCGCCCGGCGGCTCAGAGGCGTTTCGCGCTGCGGAACGCGGTGGCGTAATAACCGTCGCCGTCCAGACGGGAGGTGCCACCCTCGTTGCCCATCGTCGGACCGTTCACCTCCTCCCTGCTCGATATGAAGATCTGGTGCCCGTCCGTGTCCGTGCCCAGGTACATACCGATGTGGTCCAGCCGGGACTTGGTCCACGCGTCGAGCTTGAAGAAGACCAGGTCGCCGGGCTGGAGCACACCGATGGTCTCGGGGCGCTCGTAGTTCGGCGCGCGGCCCGACAGCCCGATCACGTCCACGCCCACCCTGGAGCGCGCCATCCCGTTGGCCGTGCGCGGCAGTCCCTCGTCGGCACCGTCGGCCGCCGCCAGCGGGTAGCGGCCGCGGTAGCCGAACACGGTCCGGATGAAGCCCGAGCAGTCGATCGAACGGTAACGCGCAGCCTCCGGTTGCTTGGTGGTGCCGTCGCCGAAGGTGTACGGGATGCCGAGGTAGTCGTAGAAGTCGGACTCTTCGAGGCGGAGCCCCTCGCCTTCGCCCTTGCCGCTGTCCGGGTTGAGCGGCCCGTAGTCGGCGTTGCCCGCGTACGGTAAGCCCTCGGCGTCCCTCTTGACCGGTGCGCCTTCGACGTACTGGAAGGCGATCGCCAGAAGGTCGTCCTGCCGGCTGCCGTAGTACTCCTTGAACCAGTTCTTGAACCACTGTTCCTTCTCGGCGCCCTTCGTCCAAGCCTCCGGCAGCAGCCGTATCCAGTTCTCGGTGACCACCCGGGACGACGTGTTGGCCGGCTCGTCGAACGTACGGCTGGGACCGGTCAGGGTGGCCGTACGCGCGCCGTCGGTGAAGGTGGCGAGGATATCGCCGTCGCCGATCCGGAGCACGGAGCGGTCCGGGTTCTTGAGCCGCTCCCAGTTCTCCAGGGCGATGGCCCTGGCGGACCCCAGCCTCAGGTGGGGGATGTTGGTGATGACCTGGACTGCGGGCGCCTTGGCCTGCTCGTCCTTGCGTAGGTCGACCGTGAGATACGCGCTGCCGGCCAGCAGCGCGACGACGGTCACGCCGTGCAGGAAAGGGCGACCGCGCCTGGACTTGGCACTCATGAGAACGGGACTCCTGTGGGGGGTGGGTGAGTCGGACGGGACGGCGGGGCCACGATGAAGCCGGGCGTCCGGTGCGCGTACAGCAGTGGGAATTAGAGGGACAGAACGGTCAACGCGGTGGTCTGGAGCAGCACATGATCAGGACGACCGTCGGGGACAGGCCCTTTCCGTGGGGCACGGTTGGTCAGGTCCTTTCGGCGAGGGTGTGGGGGGTGCTGTCGCGTCGGCGCTGTTCCTGGAGTTGTTGGCGCAGGAGTTCCAGGGAGCGGGCGATGGCCCCGACCTCGTCGTGGTGGCGCGGGTAGAGGACGGTTCTGCGGTCGCCGTCGGCGAGGGTTTCGGCCTGGCGTGCGAGGGCGCGCAGGGGGCGGGCGACGACGATGTGGAGCCAGCCCAGGCAGGCGGCGGCTGCGGTGACGCCGAGGAGTCCGGCCAGGACGGTGCGGTTCTGGGCGGAGTATTCGGGGATGGCGAGGGCGGAGGCGGGCTGCCAGCTGACCACGGTCCAGCCCAGCGCTTTGGCGGCTCCGCCGCCGGCGAAGGGGGCCGCGGCGGCGATCTGGACGCCCTGGCCGTCGCGGAAGAGGACTCCGCTGGGGCGGGTGCCGAGGCCGGCTTTCTGGTTGGTGGCCTCGACCAGTGATTCCAGCCGGGCCGAGGGGAGGGGTTCGAAGGCCTGGTAGCCGGTGTTGGAGCCCAGGA
>NZ_LATD01000102.1 GCF_000981895.1 Streptomyces odonnellii
CACCCCGCACCCCCCGCCCGAGCGGCCATATGCCCGCATACGCTCCCCGAACAGACACCGGACGTACAGTCGATTCATGACCGTTCATGTCACCCTGCTCCCGGCCGCGCTCCCGCCGGGTATTGAACCGTCCAACCGCGTCATCTCCTACGAGGACCAGGACGACATCCGCTTCCGGTATCTGCTGCACGACAGCGGGGCGCTGGTCGTACGCCGTACGCGTCACGAGGAGGCCACCGTCACCGAGGCCGTCTTCGGGCCCGCGGCCTGGGAAGGGGTGCAGGGGGACGGGTCCATCCAGCCTCACTCCTGATCCACTCCACTGATCTGCCCCTGATCCACTCCTGTCCTGATCCACACCCGATCCACTCCCGACCCACGGCATCTGCGACATCACTGCACCTACGGCGTCACAGCGTCAGCACGGTCCAGCGCCCGCTGCGCCTCGTACAGGTTCCGTGGCCTGATCGTCTCCGGGCTGCCGTACGCCTCCAGCCTCGCGTGCAGCTCGCCCGTGAAGTCCGGTACGTCGATCTGGTCGAACTCACGGACCTCGCTGATGCCCACCGTCGCGCTGTACGGAGCGATCTCGTCGATCTTGATCAGGCCCGCGCGCTCATTGGTGACCGTGACGTTCCAGTGGGTGAACCGCGCCCCGTACAGCGGGCCCGCGATCGCGTCGCCGCCGTGCCGGCCGTCGTTGGTGACGGTGATCTCCGTACGTACGTTGGCGAAGGGCATCCCGCGATGCGTGTCGAAGGTGCCCATCTCCATCAGTCCGCGCGACCAGACGTTGTAGCTGGAGAGGCCCTCCACATTGATGCCGTGGGGCTGGGTGCCCGCGGGCGGTGCCGGGACCGTACGCCGCTCGATGACGAAGTCCTCGATCAGATTGTCGTGCGAACCCTCGCGGCAGTAGTACGGATGGTGCGCGCCGCGGCCCGCGACGCGGGTACGGCGCAGGGTGCAGGCGGACGCGGCGATCAGGCCGAAGCCGTTGTCGACATGGCGTACGACCACATCGTCGGCCCAGCAGTCGTACGCACACTGGAACGCGACCCCGTTGTACCCCTTGTCCAGCAGGTGCGGGGACTGCGGTGTCTCGACCGCCTCCAGCGTCAGCCCTTCGACCCCCGAGCCGGTCAGCGGGGTGACGAGGGTGGTCAGGCGCGGGTCCCACTCCGGGCGTACGTCCAGCGGAAGCGGGCGTTCCAGGGTGACCTTCCTGCCGCGTACGGCCGTGACGCGCACCGGCCATTCGTACGGGACGTAGGACGTCAGCTTGGTCATCGCGGCCCAGTCGTACGACTTGGTGCCGGGGCCGTCGCCCGCCATGTGCTCCAGCAGGGTGCGGTCCGGGTCGTCGGCGAGCCGGAGGAGGACGAGCTGTCCGGGCCGGAGCTTCGAGGTGTCCTGTACGGTCACGGTCCGGTCGCCGCGCCGGGCGCGGCCGACGCCGGTGAGGGTGCTCCACTCGTCCCGCTTGTTGCCGGTCCAGCCCTCGAACGGCCAGGCGCGTTCCCCGATGGCGGCGGTGAGCGAGTCCCAACGCCCTTGCGGGCAGAGCCAGATGAGGCCGCCGGCCCAGGACCAGCTCGACTTGTCGCCGCCGTAGCGGCTGCCGTAGGGGCCGATCAGCTCGGTGAGGTTCTTCGTCGCGTACAGCTTCGTACGGTCGCTTCCCGCGCCCCGGAGGGTGACACCGCTGTGGGCGATACGGATGACGCCGTCGACGCGGTAGGTGCCGGGCGGGATGGTGACCGTGCCCCCGCCGCGCTCTCCGGCGGCGGCGAGGGCACGGTTGATGGCGGGTGCGTCGTCCGTGGAACCGTCGCCCTTGGCGCCGTACGCGCGGACATCGGCCACCACGCGGTGGCGCGGGAGGCGGGTGGCGCCGGCGCGCTGGCCGGCCCGGCCGACGTACGGGATCTGGGGGTGGGTGAACGGGGAGGCGGCGAATTCTCGCCAGAGGGTCGAGATCCGGAGGGTTGAGGTCCGGAGGGTCGAGGTCTGGGGTGAGCCGACGGCGCGTGTCACGGCTGTCGCCGTTGCTCCGGTGGTCATCACCCCGGCGGCGGCCACCGCGACGGCGCTGCCCAGCAGGGTCCGCCTGCCGACCGCGCGCCGCCCTTCGTACCGCTGCCCGCGCCCCTGCCCGCGCTCGTCCTCGTACGCCGGCCCGCGCTCGTCCCCGTACGCCTGCCCGTGCCCCTGTCCGTACCCCATTGCGCGCCTCCACGTATATGAACGACGTTCAGGTGTGCGTTTGAGGGTGAGCATGACATGCCCGATCGGCTACAGGGAAGAGCCGTGCCGCGACTCAGGCGGCCCCGACCGGCGTCAGGCCGACGGCCCCCGGGTCAGATGCTCGAACGCGTCCAGATTCCGCGTCGACTCGCCCCGCGACACCCGCCACGCGTACTCCTTGCGGATCGCGCTCGCGAACCCCAGCTCCAGCAGGGTGTTGAACGAACCGTCCGCCGCCTCCAGCACCGACCCCAGCAGCCGGTCGATCTCGTCCTCGGTGACGGCGGCCAGCGGGAGTTTGCCGGTGAGGTAGATGTCGCCGAGGCGGTCGACCGCGTAACTCACCCCGTACAGCTTGAGGTTGCGCTCCAGGAGCCAGCGGTGGACGGCCTCGGCGTTCTCGTCGGGGCGGCGGACCACAAAGGCGTTGAGGGAGAGCGCGTGCCGGCCGACCAGCAGGGAGCAGGTGGTGGAGAGCTTGCGGGTGCCGGGGAGGGTGACGACGTACGAGCCGGGGCGCGGGCTCTCCCACGTCAGCTCGGCGGAGTCCAGGGCCTGTTCGACGACCAGCGCGACCTGCGCGGCGCGCTCAGCGGGCGCCTGCCGCGCCCGCGCACTCCCCGGCCGCTGCCCCGCGCCCGGTTCCGCCCCCTGCGCCGTCCGCGGCCCCGTTCCGTCTTCCGTCTGCGGCCCCGTCCCCTGTTCCGTCCGGTGCCCCGTTCCCTGTCCGGCCCGCTTTACGTCAGCCATGGTGCGAGCGTACGTGACGGCGGTGATCATGCATGGCCGCCATGTACACCTCCGCCGTCGCCGCCGCCGCCGTGTCCCAGCCGAAGGACCTGGCGTGGCGGGAGGCCGCCTCGCCCATCCGCCCGACCAGTTCCGGGTGGTCGACGAACTCGCGCAGCACCCGCGCGTACGCCTCCGGTTCGTGCCCGGCGACCAGAAAGCCCGTCTCCCCGTCCCGTACCGCCACCGGCAGGCCGCCCACCGCCGCAGCCACCACCGGGGTGCCCGCCGCCTGGGCCTCTATCGCGACAAGGCCGAAGGACTCGCTGTACGAGGGCATGACCAGCACGGACGCCGCCCGGAACCAGTCCGCGAGCCGGTCCTGCCCGACCGGTGGCCGGAACCGCACCACATCCGCGATCCCCAGCCGCGCGGCGAGCTTCTGGAGCCCCTCCGGCTTCGCCAGGCCCGTACCGCTCGGACCGCCGACCACCGGTACGACCAGCCTCCTGCGGAGCGCGGGATCCTGGTCGAGCAGGACGGCCACCGCGCGCAGCAGCACATCGGGCGCCTTCAGCGGCTGGATACGGCCCGCGAAGAGCGGAATGAAAGCGTCCGGGGGCAGACCCAGCCGGGCGCGGGCGGCGGCGCGGCCGTCGCCGGGACAGAAACGGTCCAGATTCACCCCGGGGTGGACGACGGCGGCCTTGGCGGGCTCGGCGTCGTAGAAGCGGACGAGTTCGCCGGCTTCCTCCGCCGTGTTGGCGATCAGCCGGTCGGCGGCCCGTACGACCTGGGTCTCGCCGATGACACGGGCCGCGGGCTCGGGCCGGTCGCCCTCGGCGAGCGCGGCGTTCTTGACCTTGGCCATGGTGTGCATGGCGTGGACGAGGGGGACGCCCCAGCGCTCGGAGGCGAGCCAGCCGACATGGCCGGACAGCCAGTAGTGGGAGTGGACGAGGTCGTAGTGGTCGGCGCGGTGGCCGGCCCAGGCCTGCATCACACCATGGGTGAAGGCGCAGAGCTGCGCGGGCAGCTCCTCCTTGGCCAGGCCTTCGTACGGGCCGGCGTCGACATGCCGTACGAGCACCCCGGGGGCCAGCTCCACGGCGGGGTCGAGACCGCCGGTGGTGGCGCGGGTGAAGATCTCCACCTCGATGTCGATGGCGGCGAGGCGCTTGGCCAGCTCGACGATATAGACGTTCATGCCGCCCGCGTCGCCGGTGCCCGGCTGGTGCAGGGGCGAGGTGTGGACGCTGAGCATGGCGATGCGCCGGGGCCGGCGGTGCTGGCCGGGGAGCCGGAGCCGGGGCGATCGAGCCGGTCCCGGCCGGGCCGCTCCTGGCCGACCCGGTCCTGCGAACGTGCCGGCGATACGGGACACGTACTGGCTCACGTCTACGGCCTCTCGCTCGGGGAGCCGCTCGGCGCGCGGCCTCGGGACACGGCAAAGAAAGGGTCTGCTCGGCCCTCCAAGGGCCGTCAACAGCGGGGCGGGCTCCTTCAATTCCGCTTTCGCCGCCACTTTGCCAATTCATTACTACGGGTGGCTCAACCTTCACGGGTTGACGCGAACCGGCGCCTTTGCGGGTTCGCGCCTTCGCGACCTCGGGACGACGCGCGCCTTCCGGGGGCGCGCCCTCCCGGGTTCGCGCCTTGCCGGCGTCGCGCCTTCCCGGGTTCGCCTGTCCCGCTGTCGGTGCGTGTCGTTACGCTCGTTCTGCGTGTCGTTACGCTCGTTCCATGGTGCCTCCGGTGTCCCCGCCCCGCTCGTCCCGCCCGGTGGGCACCGTGACACGCGGCACCACGCACCAGAACCGGCTGCGCCGCATGGACCGCTGGATCACCGCCGTACACGGAGCCGCGCTGCGCCGGTCCGCAGCCGTGCCCGTGGTGGTGGACCTGGGGTACGGAGCGGCCCCCTGGACCGCGGTCGAGCTGCTCCTGCGGCTGCGTACGGCCGATCCGCGTACCGAGGTCGTCGGGATCGAGATCGAACCGGCGCGGGTCGCCGCCGCCCTCCCGTACGAACGCGAGGGGCTGCGCTTCCGGCACGGCGGCTTCGAGATCCCGCTGGACGGGGGCGTACGGCCGGTGCTGGTACGGGCGGCCAATGTGCTGAGGCAGTACGAGGAGGGCGAGGTCGCCGCGGTCTGGGCGCGGCTGTGCGCGCGGCTGGCGCCGGGCGGGCTGCTGGTGGAGGGGACGTGCGACGAGATCGGGCGGCGGCATGTGTGGGTGGCGCTCGGGCCCGAGGGTCCGCGGACGGTGACGTTCGCGGCGCGGCTCGGGTCGCTGGGGCGCCCTTCGGATCTGGCGGAGCGGCTGCCCAAGGCGCTGATCCACCGGAATGTGCCGGGCGAGCCGGTCCACGCGTTCCTGCGGGACTTCGACCGGGCGTGGGCGGCGGCGGCCCCGTACGGATCGCTGGGCGCGCGGCAGCGGTGGGTCAGGGCGGTACGGGACCTGGCGGGCGACTGGCCGCTGACGGACGACGCGCGCAGATGGCGGCAGGGCGAGGTGACGGTGGAGTGGGGGGCACTGGCGCCGGGCGGGCGGCACGGCAGCGAACCGGGCAGCCGGCACGGCCGCGAGGGCAACGGTATGTGACCACGGGAACACCAGCGGGTGCCCGTTCGTCCACAGTGTGGTGAATGAGTCCTGTGAGGTGCAGGGCCCCTCTGTCCCTTTGCTGGAGGCCATGACACGATCGCGACGACGACAGCAGTTGCTGGCGGTATGTCAGTCAGGTGATGAAGGCGCGTTTCAGACCGGTTTGAGCCCAGCGGGTGGGCCGGGCCGACTCGGAGGGGGAGCTTGTGAACCGACGTCGCAGTGCCGCTGCCGCGATCACCGTGGTGTGTGCCCTGGCCGTCCTGGCGTCGCCGGATCTGCTCAACCGCGCGTACGCGGCGCCGATGCCGCCGCCCGCGCCGGTGGTTCCGCTGGCCGCGCCCGCGGTGCTCGGCGCACCGGCCGCGCCCTCCCCGCCGGCCGTCCCGCCGCCCCCGGTCGAACTCCCGCCGGGAGCCGGCCCGGTGACCAAGGACGGCAAGTCCCTGGACGACATACGCAAGGAGATAGACCTCCTTTACCAGAAGGCCGCGTCCGCCACCGACGCGTACAACCTCGCCGACGAGCAGGCCAAGAAGCAGTCGGCCGAGGTCGTCGGGCTGGCGGAGGACCTCGTACAGGGCCAGTTGCGGATCGACGCGCTCAAGGACCAGGCGGGCGCGGCGGCCCGCGCGCAGTACCGCGGCGGCGGGCTGCCGCCCGAGGCGCAGCTCATCCTCACCGACGATCCGCAGCTCTTCCTCGACGGCGTCGGGCGAATACAGCAGGGCCAGAAGGCCACCAAGGACCTCATCGCCGAACTGACCCAGGCGCAGGAGGACTTGAAGAGCTATACGGCGGACGCCGGCACCCAGTGGCAGAAGCTGGAGGCCAGCCGCGCCAAGAAGGAGCGGGCGAAGAAGGAGATCACCCGGCAGATCGCCGCCGCCAAGAAGCTCGAATCGAGCCTGGAGAAGGAGGAGCGGGCGCGGCTGGCGCGACTGGAGGCCGACGCGGCGTTCCGGGCGCAGTCGGCGTGGCTCGGCTCGGGCGCGCTGACGGACATCAACCGCGCGGCGAGCACGCCGGGCAAGAAGGCGATGACGTTCGCGACGGCCCAGATAGGCAAGCCGTATGTCTGGGGCGCCGAGGGGCCGTCCTCGTACGACTGCTCGGGGCTGACCTCCCAGGCGTGGGCGGCTGCGGGCCGGATCATCCCGCGCACCTCGCAGGAGCAGTGGCGGCTGCTGCCGAAGGTCGCGGTCGAGGACATGCGTCCGGGCGATCTGGTCATCTACTTCCAGGACGCCAGCCATGTGGGGATGTACATCGGAGACGGCGCGATCGTGCACGCGCCGAGGCCGGGGCGGAATGTGACGCTGGCGGGTGCGGGTTCGATGCCGATCCTCGGGGTCGTACGCCCGGACATGTAGCCGGGCCTGCGGCCGGGCATGCGGGTCGGGCATGCGGTCGACGCCCGCCATACGGCCGGGATGCGGCCGTGCATGCGATCGGCCTGACCGGGTAGCCCAGCGGACGGCCCAGCAAATCGCCCACTAGTGAGCACTATTGCGCAAGTGGGGCGATACGACCCAGGACGGGTCGTATCGTGCGCCCGTCCAGTCCGGCATGTGATGCGCACAGCACCCACACAGCGCTCCACATCAGACTCACATGTGATGCGGAGCCAGTTCACGGGCTGACCCCGCATACTCCACATGTGATGTTGCCCATGTCCGAAGTCCGTAAAAGACATGCCCGTACCCGTACGTGATGTATGTCATGGCCACCGATGCCCGAATCGCGCGGGATGCGATATGGCCAGCGGCATATGACGGCGGCTCTTCGCCAAAAGGCCATTCCGCTGGGGCGGGCGCTACCGCTATGGTCCCCGTCTGGTGGATCGTCGATCGTCGTTCCACCGCGCCCTCGGGGGGAGGGAAGGAAACCCATACCGATGCCGGCATCTGTACCCGTACCCGTACCGAGGCAGCGCACAGGTTCGACCGGTCCGACCGAGGGGACCGTGGGGAACCGGCCGGCGCCCGTGGAGAGCCAGGCCGCGACCATGGAGGACCAGACCGCCACCGCCGAGAACCACCGTGCCGAGAACCACCGTGCCGAGGACCGGTTCGAAGTCCGGTTTGAAGGCAGGTTCGAGGACCGGCCCGAGATCCGTGCCGAGGACCGGTCCGCGGCGCAGACCGCCAAGGGCGGCGATCTCATGCTGCTGGTGATCGACGACGACCCGGCGGGCTCCTTCACCGCTCCGGAGCTGCCGGAGGGGGCCGGCACCCGTGTCCGTATCCGTACGGCCCGCAATCTCACCGAGGCGGAGCGGCTGCTCACGGACGACATCCACTGCATCCTCGTGGATCTCGCGCTGCCCGGACAGAGCGACGGCGACGATCTGGCCCCGCTCAAGCGCGTACTGCGGCTGGCGCCCCGGCATGCCGTGCTCGCGCTGGCGGCGGAGGGCGATGTCGAGCGGGCGGCAGCGGCGGTACGGGTCGGGGCGCAGGACTATCTCTTCCGGCACGAGCTGGACGGGCGGCTGCTGAGCCGGGCGATCCGGTACGCGGTCGAGCGCAAGCGCGCGGACATCGCGCAGCGCCAGCTCACGGAGTCACGGCTGCGCGCGGAGGAGAACGCCCGGCTGGAGCGCGGTCTGCTGCCCACTCCCCTGCTCCAGGGCTCGGACCTGAGCTTCGCCGCCCACTACCGGCCGGGCCGGTCGCGCGCGCTGCTGGGCGGGGACTTCTACGACACGGTCCGTACGCCGGACGGCACGGTCCACGCGATGATCGGCGACGTCTGCGGGCACGGCCCGGACGAGGCCGCGCTCGGGGTGGAGCTGCGGATCGCCTGGCGCGCGCTGACGCTGGCGGGGCTCAGCGGGGACCGGCTGCTCTCCACGCTCCAGCAGGTGCTGGAGCACGAGCGGGAGAGCGAGGAGATCTTCGCGACGCTCTGCACGGTCGACATCACCCCGGACGGACACCAGGCCGGACTGTGTCTGGCCGGCCACCCTTCGCCGCTGGTCGCCCGGCACGGACGGGCGGCGCAGCTCCTGCCGTACGAGGAGGGCGGCCCGGCCCTGGGACTCCTCCCGCGCGCCCGCTGGCCGCGCAGACAGGTGGAGCTCGGCCCGGCGTGGAATCTGATGATGTACACGGACGGCCTGATCGAGGGCCGGGTGGGCCCCGGCGCCACGCAGCGGCTCGGCCAGGAGGGCATGGTCGAGATGATCAACGGCCAGCTCGCCCGGGGCCTGAGGGGCGACGACCTGCTGGAGACGGCGGTGACACAGGTGAGGGAGCTGAACGGCGGCGAGCTGACGGACGACGTGGCGGTGCTGCTGCTGGGGCGGGGCGGCGACGCGCAGGAATCGGGCTGACTCGTAGGACCTCGTAGCTGACTCGTAGGACCTCGTAGGAATCCGGCCGACTCGTAGGGACTCTGTCCGGCTTTTGCGGCCTTGTTTGGGGCCTTTACCGGGCTCAGCGTCCGCCGTTGTACGGACCGTAGGGGCCGTCGCTGCTCGAACCGCCGCGACGACCGCCGCCACCGGAGATCTGGTGGATGGCGGGCCGCACGTCGACCATGAAGACGATCGTGGCGACGAGCCCGGCGATCTGCAGGAACAGCATCGGCACAAAGAGATTCACGGCCACCGTGATCCCCAGAATGATCAGCCAGAACTTCTTGGTCTGCTTGTCGGCGGCGCGATAGGCGTCCTGACGGGCCGTCGCGGAGAGGAACAGCGCGACGACGGCGAGAAGGAGCATGGCCAGATTGAGCAGCCAGAGGAATGTGCCGAATCCCGAAAGCAACATGCTGACACCACCTGCCTGGTGAGTGGGTGACCCTGAAGAGGGAAGGAAACGCCGGTCGGTCGGCCCGTACGCCAAGGTACCCGGATAACGGCCGAAGCACCGGTGAGGTGCCCGGGCCGTTACTTTCGGGACTTTCGGGGGGGGCCGCCGACGGGCGGCGGCGGACTCGGCGTACGGCTCGGCGGCGGACTCGGCGTACGGGATCCGGCAGCCGAGCGGCCGGCGGCTGCCCATCGGTGCCCGGCCCGGCTGCTCGGCTGGTCGCCTGGGTGCTTTCGGCTGCCCGGCTGCTCGGCCCGGCTACTTGGCGGAGGGCGGGGGCGTCTTCTTCGCCGTCGTCTTGCGCGGGACGGTGGTGGTCTTCTTCGCCGTGGCGGCCGCGGGCTTGGCCGCAGGCTTCGGCTCGCTCTTGGGAGCGGGCTTGACCGCGGGCTTGGCGGCGGTAGCGGGCTTCGAGGCTACGGGCTTGGCGGTGGTCGCCGCGGACTTCGGCTGAGCCTTCGGCTGCGTCCTGGACTCGGCCCTGGACTCGCCCTTGGGCTCGGTCTTGCGCGCCGCGGGCTCGGGCTCGACGGCGACGGCGATCTCGTTGATCTGCTCCGCGCTCTCGCCGCGCCAGGTCCGTACGGTCTGCTCGCCGCGCTCGGCGACCTTCTCGTACGTCTCCCGCGCCCTGACCGCGTACTCCGCGGCCCGGCCCAGACTCCGCATCGCCAGGTCCTGCGCGCTCTCGCCCAGCTTCTTCAGATCGGTGTCCAGCGACCCGAACACCTCGCTGACCTTGGCCTGAACGGTCGCCTGGGCCTCCTTGGCCTGGATGGTGACCTTCTCCTGGACGGCCTTGGGGTCCGAGTTGCGTACGGCCTCCAGCCGCTCCGGCGCCTCGGCCCGCAGCTGCTCGATCAGGCCGGGCACCTTCCTGGCCTTCTCGACGGCGATGTCGGCGGTGCCGGCCGCGAAGTAGAGGGGGGTCGGGTCGGTGAGGGTCTTGCGCAGGTCATCCACGATGGCCATGACTGGTGTCCTCCCGGATCAGTTCAGTGTGAGGGTGGTGTGGCGGCGGCACTGCCGCCGGTGGCGCCCGAACCGTCGTCGAAGAGCCCCTCGAAACCCCCGGCCCCGCCGGCCTCCGCACCGGCCGCGTGTCCAGAGACATCCGGGACCTCGGCGGCCTTGGCGACCTCGACGCCACCAAGGGGTCCCGCACCGGCGGCCTTCGCCGTACGTCCGGAACTCCGCGCCGTCGCGGCGTGCTCCGTCCGGTCCGTGCCGCCCGTACCGCCCGTGCTATCGGCGCCGGGACTCTCCGTGTCGGGACTCTCCGTGTCGAGCGCGTTCTCCTTGCGGAACGACTCGTAGATCTGGAGCAGCACCTGCTTCTGCCGCTCGTTTATCGAGGGGTCGGCGAGGATGACAGCCCGCGTCTCCAGCTCGTCACGCCCCCGCTCGTCCAGCATCCCGGCCTGCACATACAGCGTCTCCGCGGAGATGCGCAGCGCCTTCGCGAGCTGCTGAAGGATGTCCGCACTCGGCTTCCGCAGCCCGCGCTCGATCTGGCTCAGATACGGATTCGACACCCCGGCGGCATCGGCGAGCTGCCGCAACGACAACTGCGCGTTACGCCGCTGCTCGCGCAGATACCCGCCGAGATTGCCGACATTGAGTGATGCCATGCCTCCATACTGCCCCCACCCCGCTAACTATTGCAAGCGCCCGCTTGCAATAGTGCCCCCCATCCGGCCGACACCCCGCACCGAGCACGTGACCTGTCTCGCCGAAGGCCCCGGCGTCCCGGCCTTCTCAAGTGAGCGACCGCAGGGGAAACATCGCGCTGAGTCTCGGCAGCTTGCGTGCTGCCTCGTCCTCGCGTCGCACATCCCACCGCTCACCGAGCGGCCCGGACCTGCCGCGTCCACCATGCTGTTCGGCGGCCTCGACGGCCTCATTGAACTCGTCATCGCAGTCGTCGTCGCAGTCGTCGACAGCGGTCAGGGTCCCGTATGCCTTCATCGCGACATAGTCGAGAGACTCCCACTCGGGCCAGTCGTCGTTCCACACTTCCCTCGGGCGGCCGACCAGGCGCTGGACTTCCGGAGTAGCGGCCAGCGCATCGGGATCAGCCACTGCCCGGGAGAAGGCGGCGCGGCCGAGTCCCACCATCCACAGGCCGAAGTAACAAAACCCGTCGTCCGAACACCAACCACCGAAGATCCGGTCCGCTGCTGCCCACAGATCCCAGGTGAACGCTTCGTCTGTCACCTCGTCCAAGCGCACCTGAAACTGCACAACCTCGGCCAACGGCCTTCTCGACAGTTCGCCACGAAGCCAAGCGAGCCGTTCGTCCCGCCCCTGCGCCTGGCGCCGGCACTCCTCGATGAGCTCCCAGAAAGAGTCGATGTCCACGGCGGCACTGTGTCAGACACCTCTGACAACGCATGGCCGACGGATCACACTCTCCCGCCACTTTCAACGTATAGCCCGCCGGGGGGCTTGCGGCAAGGCCCCGGGGGTGGCGCAGAATCCTCGGCCGAGGCCACTACCTGCGGAAATGAGGGGCACGACGTGCGTGTGTTGTCGACGGAGCACGACTGCCCCGGAGGTGTCGCGATGACCGATCAGTACGTGTTGGATCTTCTAGAGGTTGACGAGACGCAGGTCGCGGTCGTCGGCGGCAAGGGTGCGCATCTGGGCGGGCTGTCGCGGATCGAAGGCGTCCGGGTGCCGGCCGGCTTCTGCGTGACGACGGACGCCTTCCGGCGGATCATGGCGGAGGCGCCGTCGATCGACGGCCAGCTCGATCAGCTCGCGCGCCTGGACCCGGACGACCGGGAGGCGATCCGCACGCTCAGCGCGCGGGTCCGCCGGACCATCGAGGGGATTCCCGTCCCGGGCGATCTCGTGGCGGCGGTCACCCGCGCGCTCGCCCGGCTCGGCGAGCAGGCCGCGTGTGCCGTCCGGTCCAGCGCGACGGCGGAGGACCTGCCGACGGCCTCCTTCGCCGGCCAGCAGGACACGTACCTGAACGTCGTGGGGACGGCGGCGGTCCTCCAGCACGTCAGCCGGTGCTGGGCCTCGCTGTTCACCGAGCGGGCCGTGACGTACCGCCGCCGGAACGGCATCGACCACCGTGCGGTCCACATGGCCGTGGTCGTGCAGCAGATGGCCTTCCCGTACGCGGCCGGCGTCCTGTTCACGGCCGACCCCGTCACGGGCACCCGGAAGACCGCCACCGTGGACGCCGGCTTCGGCCTCGGCGAGGCCCTGGTCTCCGGGCTGGTGAACCCGGACGTCTTCACGGTGCGGCACGGCGAAGTCGTCGCCAAGGCGATCGCCGCCAAGCAGCGTGCCGTTCACGCCCTGCCGGTCGGCGGTACGCAGGAGGTGGCGATCGACCCGCAGCGGCAGGAGGAGCCGGCGCTGACGGATGCGCAGGTCCTGCGGCTCGTACAGCTCGGGCGGCGGATCGAAGCGCACTTCGGCCGCCCGCAGGACATCGAATGGTGCCTGGTCGACGATGACTTCCAGATCGTTCAGAGCCGGCCGATCACAACGCTGTTCCCCGTCCCCGTCCCCGTCCCCGGGACCGGGACCGGGACCGAGACCGGGACCGGGACCGGTGACCAGGAGAATCACGTCTACGTCTCCGTCGGCCACGGGCAGATGATGACCGACCCCATGAAGCCCCTGGGGCTCTCCATGTGGCAGCTCACGGCCATGGTGCCGATGCACGAGGCCGGCGGGAGGCTGTTCGTCGACGTCACCCGGCGCCTGGCCTCGCCCGCTAGCCGCGCCGGTCTCCTGGACGTCATGGGGAAGGGCGACCCGCTGATCAGGGACGCGCTGGAGACGGTCCTCGACCGCGAGGATTTCGTCCCGTCGCTCCCGGACGCGGGTCCCGGCAGGCCACCGGCCCGCGGTGCGTCCGCCCCGATCGAGACCGATCCGGCCATCGTCACCGAGCTGATCGAACGAAGCCGGGCGTCCATCGCCGCCCTGGAGCGCGACATCCGGGCGAAGACCGGACCGGCTCTGTTCGACTTCCTGCTGGCGGCCTTCGAGGAGCACAAACGAGTCCTCGGTGATCCGCTCAACCATCAGGCGATCATGGCGGGGATGGAGGCCACGTGGTGGCTCAACGACAAGCTCCAGGAGTGGCTGGGCGAGAAGAACGCGGCTGACACGCTCACGCTGTCCGCCCCCGGCAACGTCACGTCGGAGATGGGACTGGCGCTGCTCGACGTCGCGGACGCGATCCGTCCGTATCCGGAGGTGGTGGCGTTCCTGCGGGGCGTCGAGGACGAGGGCTTCCTGGACGAGCTGGCGAAGCTCGCGGGCGGGACCGAAGCGCGCGACGCCATCGAGGCCTACCTCGACCGGTACGGCATGCGCTGCGTCGGCGAGATCGACATCACGAGGCAGCGTTGGCGCGAGCGCCCCACCACGCTCGTGCCCGTGATCCTCGACAACGTCAGGAACTTCGAGCCGGGTGCCGCCGGGCGGCGCTTCGAGGAAGGCCGGCGGAAGGCGCGGGAGAAGGAACAGGACGTGCTGTCACGCCTGCGGGCCCTGCCGGACGGGGACCGGAAGGCCGACGAGACCAAGCGCATGATCGACCGGGTACGGACCTTCATCGGGTACCGGGAGTACCCGAAGTACGACATCGTCAGCCGCTACTTCGTCTACAAGCGGGCCCTGTTGGAGGAGGCCGGGCGCCTCGTACAGGCACATGTGCTCCCTGAGAAGGAGGACATCTTCTACCTCACGTTCCAGGAACTCCACGACGTCGTGCGCTCGAACCGGGTGGACGAACGGCTCATCCGGCAGCGCAAGGACGCGTTCCGCTCGTACCACTCGCTCACCCCGCCCCGGGTCCTCACCTCGGACGGTGACGCCCTCACCGGGGCGTACCGGCGCGACGACGTGCCGGCCGGCGCCCTGACCGGCGTACCGGTCTCCGCCGGGACCGTCGAGGGACGGGCCCGCGTCATCCTTGACATGGCGGAGGCCGATCTCGAAGCGGGCGACATCCTGGTCACGGCCTTCACGGACCCCAGTTGGTCACCCCTGTTCGTCGGAATCGCGGGCCTGGTGACGGAGGTGGGCGGCCTGATGACCCATGGCGCGGTGATCGCCCGGGAGTACGGTCTGCCGGCTGTCGTCGGCGTGGAGCGGGCCACCCGGTTGATCCGGGACGGGCAGCAGATCCGTGTGCACGGCACGGACGGGTACGTCGAGATCCTGCCTTGACGGACCACGCCCACGTGTCGCGTGTCATATGCCGCGTATCGCGTGTCATGCGCCGCGTGCCGTGCGCCGCGTGCCGTGCGTCCCGTATCGCGTGGCGTGCGTCACGCGCCACGTGGCCGAACCGGTCAGGAATCGAGAAGCGCCGGCCCGGAGCCCCGCCTAGCGTGACCGCCATGGACGGTCCGCCACAGACACATCCCGGCCGGACCCACGACGTCAGGAGCGACCATGACCGATTCTTCCACCCAGGGAATCAAGACCGTGCTGCATCCCGTCTCCGATCTGGCGGCGGCCAAGGCGGTGTACACCGCGCTGCTCGGTGTGACGCCGCAGGCCGACGAGTCCTACTACGTCGGCTTCGAGGCCGGGGGCCAGCACATCGGGCTGGTACCGGGCGGTGGATCGCAGGGCATGACCGCGCCGGTGGCCTACTGGCACGTATCGGACATCGAGGCGAAGCTGGCCGAGGTGACCGCGGCGGGTGCCACCGTGAAGGAGCCGGCGCACGACGTCGGCGGTGGTCGTCTGGTGGCCACCTTCACCGACCCCGACGGCAATGTCCTCGGGCTGCTTCAGGACCGCTGAGTCCCGGCCCCACCCGGCTGCCGACCCTGCTTGGCTGTCGGCCCTGCTTGGCCCCTGCTCGGCCGCCGGCCCCAGCCTGATCGCCGGCGCTGCTTGATCGCCGGCGCCGCCTGATTACCTCCCCGCACTCCCGCGCCCAGCGGAGCGCCCGTACGCTCGAAGCCGGTCGGATCCAGCCGGGCGACGCCGACGGAAAACCGCGAAGGCAGGCCCGCCCGACAAGGGCGGGCCACGCCCTCACAGGCCCTTGTGGTCAGACAGCCCTTACGGACAGACAGACAGATGGAGACACGATGAGCACTGCCGCGCGGACGGACACGCAGTCGCCTGAGCTGCACGTTGCCGACAGCCACGATCTGATCCGCGTGCAGGGCGCGCGCGAGAACAACCTCAAGGACGTCAGCATCGAGATCCCGAAGCGCCGGCTGACGGTGTTCACCGGTGTCTCCGGCTCCGGCAAGAGCTCGCTGGTCTTCGGCACGATCGCCGCGGAGTCGCAACGGCTGATCAACGAGACGTACAGCGCCTTCGTACAGGGCTTCATGCCGACGCTGGCGCGGCCCGAGGTCGACGTACTCGAAGGCCTGACGACCGCCATCATCGTCGACCAGCAGCGGATGGGTGCCGACCCCCGCTCCACGGTCGGCACCGCCACCGACGCCAACGCGATGCTGCGCATCCTCTTCAGCCGGCTCGGTCAGCCGCACATCGGCTCGCCCAAGGCGTTCTCGTTCAACGTCGCCTCGATCAGCGGATCGGGCGCGGTCACCGTGGAGCGCGGCGGACAGACCACGAAGGAGCGGCGCAGCTTCAGCATCACCGGTGGCATGTGTCCGCGCTGTGAGGGCCGGGGCTCGGTCACCGACATCGATCTGTCGCAGCTCTTCGACGACAGCAAGTCGCTCAACGAGGACGCGCTCACCATTCCCGGGTACAAGGCGGGCGGCTGGAACTACCGGCTCTACAGCGAGTCGGGCTTCTTCGACCCGGACAAGCCGATCCGTACGTACACCGAGCAGGAGCTGCACGACTTCCTCCACCGCGAGCCGACCAGGATGAAGATCGCGGGCATCAACATGACGTACGAGGGGCTGGTCCCGCGGATCCAGAAGGCGATGCTCGCCAAGGACCGGGAGGCGATGCAGCCGCACATCCGGGCGTTCGTGGACCGCGCGGTGACGTTCACGGCCTGCCCCGAGTGCGGCGGCACCCGGCTCAGTGAGGCGGCGCGGTCGTCGCGGATCGGCGGGATCAGCATCGTCGACGCGTGCGCGATGCAGATCAGCGACCTGGCCGCGTGGGTGCGGGGGCTGGACGAACCGTCCGTCGCGCCGCTCCTGGCTGCGCTGGGGCACACGCTCGACTCGTTCGTCGAGATCGGGCTGGGCTATCTCTCGCTCGACCGGCCGTCGGGCACGCTGTCCGGCGGCGAGGCGCAGCGCGTCAAGATGATCCGCCATCTCGGCTCCTCGCTCACCGACACGACGTACGTCTTCGACGAGCCCACGGTGGGTCTGCACCCCCATGACATCCAGCGGATGAACAGTCTGCTGCTGCGGCTGCGCGACAAGGGCAACACGGTGCTCGTCGTGGAGCACAAGCCGGAGACGATCGTGATCGCCGACCATGTCGTCGACCTCGGCCCCGGCGCCGGTACGAGCGGAGGCACCGTCTGCTTCGAGGGGACCGTCGAGGGGCTGCGGGCCGCCGGCACCATCACCGGGCGCCATTTCGACGACCGGGCCGCCATCAAGGAGACGGTACGTACGCCGACCGGCGCGCTGGAGATACGCGGTGCGACGGCGCACAACCTGCGGAACGTCGACGTCGACATCCCGCTCGGGGTGCTGTGCGTGGTCACGGGCGTCGCGGGCTCCGGCAAGAGCTCGCTCGTGCACGGGTCGCTGCCACACCAGTCGGGGGCGGCCGGGGAGGGCGTGGTGTCGGTCGACCAGAGCCCGATCCGCGGCTCGCGACGGAGCAACCCCGCGACGTACACCGGACTGCTCGAACCGATCCGCAAGGCGTTCGCGAAGGCCAACGGCGTGAAGCCGGCGCTGTTCAGCGCCAACTCCGAGGGGGCCTGCCCCAACTGCAACGGCGCCGGCGTCGTCTACACCGACCTGGCGATGATGGCCGGTGTCGCCACCACGTGCGAGGAGTGCGAGGGGAAGCGCTTCGAGGCGTCGGTGCTCGACCACCATCTCGGCGGCCGCGACATCAGCGAGGTGCTCGCGATGTCGGTGACCGAGGCCGAGGAGTTCTTCGGCGCGGGCGAGGCGAGTACGCCGGCCGCGCACCGCATCCTCGTCCGGCTCGCCGATGTCGGGCTCGGCTATCTCAGCCTCGGCCAGCCGCTCACCACGCTGTCCGGGGGCGAGCGGCAGCGGCTCAAGCTGGCCACGCACATGGCCGAGAAGGGCGGCGTCTACGTCCTCGACGAGCCGACCACCGGCCTGCACCTCGCCGATGTCGAGCAGTTGCTCGGCCTGCTCGACCGGCTCGTCGACTCCGGCAAGTCGGTCATCGTCGTCGAGCACCACCAGGCGGTCATGGCGCACGCCGACTGGATCATCGACCTCGGCCCGGGCGCGGGCCACGACGGCGGCCGGATCGTCTTCGAGGGCACCCCGGCCGACCTGGTCGCGGCACGCTCCACACTCACGGGCGAGCACCTCGCGGCGTACGTCGGTACGCACTAGAACATAACCCTTCCCTTATATAAGCGAGTGATGGCATAGTCGGTACGTGCACGCCTTCGACGTTCTGGGAGATCCGGTCAGACGCCGGATATTGGAGTTGCTCGCGTCGGGCGAGCAGGCGTCGGGCGAGATCAGTGCCGTGATCCGGAACGAGTTCGGGATCTCTCAGCCGGCCGTGTCGCAGCACCTTCGTGTCCTGCGGGAGGGCGGCTTCGCGTCCGTACGAGCGGAGGGGACCCGGCGGTTGTACGCCGTCGAGGCCGCTCCGCTGCGCGAGGTGGACGCGTGGCTGGAGAGGTTCCGGGGGTTCTGGGAGCAGCGGCTCGACGCACTGGGGACGGAGCTCGCACGAGGAAAGCGCGAGCGCAGGCTGAGGGAGGAAGAGAACGGCAATGAGTGAGATCGTCGACGAGATCAACCGTCTGCACCGCGAGGTCGGCGCACGGCAGGTGGACGCGGGCGAGGCCCGTACGGTGCTGATGCGACGCACCTACGACGCCGAGGTCGCCGACGTATGGGACGCGGTGACCTCGCCCGAGCGGCTCGGGCGGTGGTTCATGCCGGTCAGCGGTGAGCTCAAGCTCGGCGGACGGTACCAGTTGGAGGGCAACGCCGGCGGCGAGATCCTGGAGTGCGTGGAACCGACGCGCCTGCGCGTGAGCTGGCTGATGGGCGCGGATCCGGGCTTCAGCGAGGTCGAGGTACGGCTCGCGCCGGAGGGCGACGGGCGGACGGTGTTCGAGCTGGAACATGTGGCCGTGGTACCGGACGAGTTCTGGGGGCAGTTCGGACCGGGAGCGGTCGGCGTCGGCTGGGACATGATGTTCTTCGGCCTCGGGAAGCACCTCGCGGGCGGCGAGATCACCAAGGAGGACGCCGCGACCTGGCACACGACGCCCGAGGGCAAGGAGTTCATCACGGGCTGGGGCGAGGCGTGGGGCACGGCGTACGCCGCGTCGGGCGCGGACGCGGAAGCCGTGGCGGCGACGACGGCGGCGACGATCGGGTTCTACACGGGAACGTAGTTCTACGCGGGAACGCCGTTCTGCACGGGAACGTAGGTTCCACACGGGAACGTAGTCGGGTGGCCACCGGACGATCGTGCGGGTACGGGGAGGCGTCATACCGCGCGGCTACGGAAGACGTCGTACGAAGCGGGTACGAAGGCGTCATACCGTGAGGCACGGAAGGCGTCGGAAGGCGTCATGCCATGCGCGTACGAGATGCCAGGACGGCGGCCAGGGTGCTTGGTACGAGCAGCAGCACGAAGACTGTGGCGTAGGCGGCCGGTGCCGGGGTGCCCGCGTTCTGGGTCGCGTTGAAGGCGGCGGAGGCGAGGGCCATGACCGCCACCTGGCCCAGGTTCTGGGCCGTCTGCATCGCGCTGCTGGCGTAGCCGTGCCGGTCGGGCGGGCTGTGCGCGAGTGAGAGCAGGGTGACGGACGGGGCGAGCAGGCCCATGCCGACGGCCGCGACGATCATGGCCGACCCGGCGGTCAGCGCGGGCGTCCCGGGGAGCGTCCCCGCGGCAGCGAGCCCGACGGCCGCCGCCAGGACCAGCGCGCCGGCCGCGACCAGGTGGTGCCGAGGGCGGCGCGCCAGCAGATTGCCCTGTGCCCAGGAGGACGCGGCCCAGGCCACGGCGGCACCCGTGAAGGCCAGGCCGGTCAGTACGGCGGGTACGCGGCGGGCGCTGTCCAGGAGCAGTGGTACGAACGCCTCCAGCGTGAAGTACGCGCCTGACGCCAGGCCGCGCATCAGCACCGTCGCGGGCAGTCCGCGCGTGGCGCGCCAGGTGCCGGGCGGCAGGAGCCGTCGTACGAACACCGCAAGCAGCGCGAGACCGGCCGCCCCGCACAGCAGATGGCGCAGGTCCCAGCCGGAGGCCGCGTACTGTCCGAGCGCAGCGCCGAGACTCACCGCCGCCGCGACCAGCAGCGCGGGACGCGGCGGCGGGTCTTCCGACGGCAGGGGCGCGGGTACGGGTGCGGGGGCGGGGACGGCTTCGGGCGGTACGGGTGCGGGCGGTACGGGTGCGTCTTCCGGCGATCCGGGCACGTCTTCCGGCCGTACGGTGAGGGCTCCGGCTCCAGTTCCGGTTTCAGTTCCGGTTCCGGCTCCGGGTCCGGCTCCGGCTCCGGCTCCTGACCGCACGACGGGTATCGCCGGCCCCGTACGCCGCTCCCGCAGCAGCGCCACCACCGCCAGCGACGGAGGCAGGCTCAGCAAGGCCAGACCGAAGAACACCGTCCGCCAGGACCACCACTCGGCCACCAGCCCCGCCAGTGGAGGACCGGCCAGTGACGGAACGATCCAGCAGGCGCTCATCAACGCCAGGGCGCGCGGCCGCAGATGGTCGGGGTAGGCCTGGCCGATGGCGGTGTTGATGGCCACCGCGATCATGCCGGCCGCGATCCCGTCGAGGAAACGCCCGGCGGCCAGTTGCCAGATGGTGGTGCTGGTGGCGGAGATCAGGAGGGTGGCCACGGCCAGCGCCACGCCCGCGGCCAGCGGACGGCGTGCCCCGGCCCGGTCGGCCCAGCCGCCGCCCAGCACCCCGCCGAGCAGACTCGCGGCCACGAAGGCCCCGGCCACCAGCGGATACAGGGCCACCCCGTCCAAGTCCCGCGCGGCCGCGGGCAGGGTGGGCATGACGGCGAGCGCGGCGAAGCCGGTCAGGAACATGACCGCCGCGAAGCCGGTGGTGGCACCGGCGTACGTACGCGAGAACAGGCCCTCGCCGTCGGCGCCGGCCTCGTCCCGTACCGCGGTCGTACGCTCCGTACGGTCAGCCAACGCCGAGC
This sequence comes from Streptomyces odonnellii, assembly GCF_000981895.1. Lineage (GTDB taxonomy): Bacteria > Actinomycetota > Actinomycetes > Streptomycetales > Streptomycetaceae > Streptomyces > Streptomyces odonnellii. The sequence continues at coordinate 20,704 of NZ_LATD01000102.1, forward strand.
ACCCACCACGGCCGGTCGTCGACGAGGCGCGCGCCGCCCGCCTCTGGATCACCATCCACGAACGCAGAACCTATGCGCGCCCGCGCCGCACCGACCACCGCTTTTCCGGCTACCGCCGTTGGCCCTTGTGCCGTCCGGCGGGTTGGCCGGTGCTGCCGGTGTGGCTAGGCCCTGTCCGGACCGACGCGCAGCCACGTCGCGAGTGCGGCGAAGTCCGGGTCGGTGAGGCCCTGTCGGGGATCCACCCGGTGGAGAAGCGCGCGCCCCCGGTGGTATGCGGTCACCCAGGCGCGGTCCGTGTCGGTGATCTCGTCGTCCACCCATACGAAGGGGCGTCCGTCGGCCCAGTCGAGGAGGGGCCGGGTCTTCCAGTGGAGGCCGGCCCGCTCGTCCTCGTCGGAGGGGTCCGGCCAGGTCACCAAGGGCAGTTCGGGCAGGCCGAGCCACGGCGCAACGACGTCGTTCGCGTCGGCCATCCATGTGGTGGCCCAGACCAGGTCGCACGGCAGTGCCATCAGCCGGGGCCCGTACTCGGGATTGATCCTCGCCAGCAGCGGATTCGCGTCCGCGGCGACCTCGTGGCTCGTCCTGTACGTCGGATACCCGTCCGGTCGTTCCCTCGGTGTCGCCCCGAACGGGATGAGCGGTCCATCGACATCGAGGAAGAGGAGCGGGCGCTGCGCAGAAGCGGAAGCCGAACCGGTCACCACCGCACGATAGCTCCAACGGGCCATCCCTCCGGCCCCGTCACACACGTACCTCAAGCACCGCTGCCGTCGAGCACCGCCAAGTCCAGCCCCTTCAGTCTCGACGGGGTCGCGATCACCTCGTAGCCCGCGATCTTCTCGCCCTCACCCTCGCCCTCCTCCATCGGTGCGAACGTGAAGGTGAGGGCCAGTACGAGGCGGCCGGACGGGGCCACGATCGCTCCCACGTGGCCGTTCACCAGCGCCGGTTCCGCGGAGTGGGCTCGGTGACCGAAGGCGAGGACGCCCTGGGCCACCGCGCGGGCGCCGCGCGCCTGTGTCGGGGCGCCCGGGGGCAGGGCGGCGGGGTCGGCCCGGCGTACGGCGTCCGGGGCCAGCACCGCCAGGATCGCGGCCAGGTCGCCGCTGCGCGAGGCGGCGAGGAAGGCGTCGACGGTCCGGCGGTGCCGGGCGAGTTCGGCGGCGGGGGCCTCGGGGGTGCCGCGGACCTTGCGGCGGGCGCGGCTGGCGAGCTTCTTCGTGGTGACCGGGGAGCGCTCGACGACCGGGGCGATCCGGTCGAACGGTACGGCGAACATGTCGTGCAGTACGAACGCGATCCGCTCGGCCGGCCCCAGCGTGTCCAGCACCACGAGCAGCGCCCGGCCGACCTCCTCGACCAGCAGCGCTTCCCGCTCGGGGTCCGCGCCGTCGGCTTCGCCGTCGCCCCGGCCTTCGCCGACACGTTCGGTCACCCCCACGAACTCCTCGCGCCGTGGTCCGCGACGGTACGTGAGGACTGCGGGCCCCTGTCCGGAGGCGGGCCGGACACCCTCCAGGCAGGGCCCTCAGCCGTACTGGACCCCTCCAGGCGGGGCCCAGCCGTACCGGGCCCCTGAAGTCTGGCCGATCGGTCCGGGCGACCCGGAGTTATCCACAGGGCATTCCGCGGGCGCCTCCGCCTCATCCACAGGGCGCTCCCGGATCCGACCGGGGATGCGATGCTGAGCGGGTGACTCCAGAAGACCTCATCAGACTGCGCCGGGCGCGGGACACCATGGACCGCGAGTACGCGCGCCCTCTCGATGTCCCCGCGCTCGCCCGGGCTGCCTTGATGTCGTCCGGCCACTTCTCCCGGAGCTTCCGCGCCGCCTTCGGAGAGACTCCGTACAGCTATCTCATGACGCGCCGAATAGAACGGGCCAAGGCACTGCTGCGCCGGGGCGATCTCACGGTGACCGAGGTCTGTTTCGCGGTCGGGTGTTCGTCCCTGGGGTCGTTCAGCTCGCGGTTCACGGAGCTGGTCGGGGAGAGCCCGAGTGCGTACCGGGCGCGGAGCCATGAGCAGGGCGCCGTCATACCGGCGTGCTTCGCCATGATCCTCACCCGGCCGGTCAGAAATGGGGCGCCCGCCGGGAATGGAGAAGCGAAACCGGCCCTCGGCTCGTAGCGTGACGGGCATGGACATCAAGCTCTCCCACTGCTTCCTGACGGTGCACGACCATGAGCAGGCGCTCGCTTTCTACCGTGACGTGCTTGGCATGACCGTACGGAACGACGTCTCGTTCGAGGGCATGCGCTGGGTCACGGTCACCCCGCCGTCACAGCCGGACATCGAGATCGTGCTCGAACCGCCGGGCGCGAGCCCGAACATCTCGCAGGACGACCGGCGGGTGCTCACGGAACTGATGGCCAAGGGGCTGCTGAGCAGGGCCGTGTTCACGACCGACGACTGCGACGCGACGTTCGAGCACCTCCGGGCGTCGGGAGCCGAGGTGATCCAGGAGCCGATCGACCAGCCGTACGGCGTGCGGGACTGCGCCTTCCGTGATCCGTCCGGCAATCTGCTGCGCTTCAACCAGCCCAACAGGCAGCAGTAGCTAGCGACCGGTCGGCCGTGCTCTCGGGAATCCAGCCGTTCCTACCGCCCTGCCTCCCGCAGCGCTCCCGGCAGTGGTCGGCTGTGGACGATGTCCAGGCGTGACACCGCGCGGGTCAGCGCCACATACAGCCGGTGCGCGCCCTTGGCCTCCGCCTCCACGATCGCGGCGGGCTCGGCCAGCACGACATGGTCGTACTCCAGGCCCTTGGCCTCCGTCGCGGCCAGGACCGTCACCGTCCCGCCCGTCACCCCGCCCGCCGCCACGGCGACCTCGTCCGCCGTCGCCGTGGCGATACCGGCCGCCCGGAGAGCCGTACGAAGGAGGTCCGTGCCCGAGTCGGCCGCGATCACGCCGACCGATCCCTCGCGGGTGAGTGCTGCCCGTACCGCCTCGACCACTCCGGCGGCCAGCCCGTCCTGCCCGGCGAGCCCGCCCTGCCCATCCGGTCCGGTAACCCGCGGGACCTGACGGATCGTCAACTCGCCGTCCCTGCGGAGGGAACGCGCGGGCGGCACGTCGACTTCCAGCGCCGTCAGCAGCCGGTTGGCGAGCGCCACCACGGCTCCCGGCACCCGGAAGCCGGTGGTCAGCGGGATCACGGGCGCCTCAGGACGGCCCAGGTGGGCGAGGAGGGCGGGCCAGGAGCGGGCGGCCCAGGGGGTGGTGCCCTGCGCGAGATCGCCCAGCACCGTCAGCGAACCGAACACCGCGCGCCGGGCGATCGCGCGGCACTCCATCGGCGAGAGGTCCTGGGCCTCGTCGACGACGACATGTCCGTACCCCTCGGGGTGTTCGATCAGCCCGGCCAGTTCGTCCAGCAGCACCAGATCCGCCGCCGACCAGGGCAGGGAGCGCGCCACCCGAGCGGACATCGGCCCACTCCCGGGCCCGCGTCCACTCCCAGACCCGCGTCCACTCCCAGACCCGCGTCCACCCCCGGGCCCGCTCCCGCGCCCGCGTGCCGGCCGGTGGATCGCGTGCTGCTCCTCCGCCGTGAGGATGCCCTCGCACGCCTCAGCCGGATCGGCCAGCAGACTCGCCAGCACCTCCTCGGGACGGATCCTCGGCCAGACCGCGTCCAGATACTCCCGCACCGCCTGCGAACTGCCCACCCGCCGCACCCAGTTCGCGGACTTCGGCCCAGCCCGCCGTTCCGCCTGGAGCTGTAGTTCCCGTACGGTACGGCTGCGCACCCGCTCCCGGCCGATGGCGTACGGGGGCGCCTCGGCCCGTACCTCGTCGACGATCCGTACCAGCTTGTCGAGCCCGAGCCGCCAACTGTACGAACCGTCCGCGTCCGGCACGGTCAGCGGCCCCGCGGGCGCCGCGACCCGCCCGTACAGCGCCCGGCGCAGCACCTCCGCCATCCGGGCGTCGTGCTTGACGACCGCCGCGGCCTCCGGGTCCTCCGTACGCACCGGGTGGAGCGCGATCTCTTCCGCGACCGTCGACTGGCGCACCCCGGTCTCGCCCAGGGCGGGCAGCACCTCGGAGATGTACGAGAGGAAGGTGCGGTTGGGGCCGAGGACCAGCAGACCGGCGCGCTGGATCCGCTGCGGGTAGGTGTAGAGGAGGTACGCGGCGCGGTGCAGCCCGACCGCGGTCTTGCCGGTACCGGGGGCGCCCTGGACACACAGGGACAGGCCGAGTCCAGACCGTACGAGATCGTCCTGCTCGGGCTGGATGGTGGCCGCGATGTCGCGCATCGGGCCGACGCGGGGGCGCTCGATCTCACGGGTGAGGATCGAGCTGCCGGCGCCAACTTCAGCACCGGCACTCCCGTTCTCGTCCCCGACCTCATCCCCGCCCGAGGCCAGGTGTTCGTCCTCCAGGCTGGTCAGTTCGTCCTGTTTCCCGGTGCTTCGGGGCGCCCAGCCGAAGCGACGGCGTACTGCCACGCCCTGCGGATCGCGCGCGCTCGCCCGGTAGAAGGCGCGCGAGACGGGCGCGCGCCAGTCGACCACCAGGGGCGGGGCGGCGGGGTGCTCGGTGATCCGGCGGCGGCCGATGTGGTAGCTCTGGCCGCTGTGATCGCCGCCCTGGCCCGTGTCCTGATCACCGGGCGACTCGGGATCGGCGCTCCGGCCCGCGAAGTCGAGGCGGCCGAAGAACAACGGGCCGTCCGGCTCCTGCCCCAGCTCCTTCGCGTAGCTGCGCAGATGGCGGCCGAGGACCTCCGCGTCCGCGCCGGAGGCGAAGGCGTTCTCGCCGATGGCGACCTGCTCGCGGGCGTCGCCCACCATGCCGGTCAGCGCGGTGCGGCAGGTCTCGTGGTAGGCCCGTTCCCGTTCGAGTTCGCCGACGAGACCGACAGGGTCAGCAGGACCGACGGGATCAGCAGGACCAACGGAACTGACGGAACCGACGGGACCAACGGAACCGATGGGACCGCCGGGATCAAGGCTGGACGGACGAGGGCCGGGCTGAGAAGGGAGTGCCGTCATACGGGCGAGAATAACGTAACCCGGTTAAAAACATTACCGAGTAACAACAGTGACCTGCCGATCGGGAGTATCACCACTCCTTGAGTCCGGTACGCAGCCGCCCGAAGGCCAGCTCCGCCGCCGTCACCGCGTCCGGGTACACCGCCTCCACGCTCTCGCCCTCCGCGATCCGCCGCCAGTTCTCCAGCGCGAGGATCCGCTGTACGGCGATGATCTGGCCGGCGCCGAGCGCGCCCTCGATCCCGCCGCCCAGGGCCGCGGCCAGCGCTTCTTCCGAGCGGCGCTGATACCCGTACATCCTGGCCACCAGGCTCGGCGTGCCGTACAGCAGCCGGTGATACGCGAGCACCGCGGCGTGGTCGTTGAGGCCGGTCACCGGGTCGCGCCGGGCGAGCCCCGCCAGGAAGTGGCGGCGGAGGGCGTCGAGCGGCCGTACGCCGTCGGACCGGCCGGCCAGCACCACCCGCGCCGCCTCGTCCTCATGGTCGGCGAAACGGTACAGCGCCAGGTCCTCCTTGGCCGGGAAGTACCGGAAGAGCGTCGGCTTGGAGATCTCGGCCGCGGCGGCGACCTCCGCGACGGAGACGCTGTCGAAGCCCTTCGCAAGGAAGAGGGAGATCGCGACGTCGGAGATGGCCTGGTAGCGCTGCTGCTTCTTGCGCTCCCGCAGACCGGGGCCGGTGGTCGGATCGGGGCCGGGGCCGCGGCCCGGATCGGCGTCGTTCATGGTCACGAGCGTACGCAGCGGTTGACCTCAACCAGACTTGACGTTCAAGACTCTCCAGCGCAACCACAAGGACGCAACGCAACCATAAGCGGAAGGCGTGATCGGTATGCGCGTGGCGAGAGTGACCGCGTTCGGCGGTCCCGAGGTGCTGGTGACGGCCGGGGCCCCCGACCCGGTGGCGGGCTCCGGCGAAGTGCTGATCGCGGTCTCCGCGGTGGACACGCTCTTCGTGGAGACCCAGATCCGGAGGGGCTGGGGCCGGGAGTTCTTCTCCGTGCGGCCTCCATACGTCCTCGGCGGCGGAGTCGCCGGTACGGTACGCGCCGCCGGCGACGGCGTTGATCCCGCCTGGCTCGGCCGCCGGGTCGTGGCCGCGCTGGGCGAAAGCGGGGGCGCGGCGGAGCTGGCGGTGGCGGCAGTGGGCGCGCTCGTCCCCGTACCGGACGGAGTCCCGCTCACCATCGCCGCCGCGCTGATCCACGACGGTGTCACCGCGCTCGCCCTCATGGAGAGCACCGGCCTCATGGAGAGCACCGGCCTCACGGGAAACAGCAGCCTCACCGAGAACAGCAGCCTCACCGAGAACAACGGCCTCACGGGGAACAGCGGCCCCAGGGCCGACACCGGCAGCGGGGAAAACACCGGCGTGGCCGCGGGCGAACGGGTTCTGATCACCGGTGCCTCGGGCGGTATGGGCACCCTGCTCGTACAACTCGCCAAGGCCCGGGGCGCGTTCGTCGTCGGAGTCGCGCGCGGTGAGCGGAAGACCGCGCTGGTACGGGAGTTGGGCGCGGACGCGGTCGTGGACGGCGGCCTCGACGGGTGGCAGGACCGGGCCCGCGAGGCGCTCGGCCCGGCGGGCGCCGATGTCGTCCTGGACGGTGTGGGCGGCGAACCGGGCCTGGCCGCCTACCGGTTGACCGCGAAGGGCGGCCGCTTCTCGGCCCATGGCGCCCCGACCGGCGGCTTCGCGTCGGTGGACGCCCGGGACGCGGCGGACCGGGAGATCACCCTGCTGGGCATCATGGACGTCCAGCTCACCGAGGAGGAACGGGTGCGGCTGTCCGCCCGGGCCCTGCGCGAAGCGGCGGCGGGCCGCCTGCGCCCGGTGATCGGCGGCACGTTCCCACTGGAACAGGCGGCGGACGCACACCGCGCGATCGAGGACCGCGGCCTGGTGGGCAAGGTCGTGCTGACGGTCTGAGCTCGCACGGCGAACTCGCGCCCCCAGGGCCGGGGACCGGGCTCAAAAGACGTGGACTCAAAGACGCGGGCGCTCAAAAGGCGCGGGCCCGGAAGGCGCCGGCCCGCGCAAAGTGTGCGTTCAGAAAACCTGGGCTCAGAAGAAGGGCGCTCAGAAGACGTGGGCTCAGAAGACGTCCGGGCACCACGGGCGCCTGGGGGTGCGGAACAGCCGCTCCGCCACTGCCGCCGCGCCCGGGCGTTCCTCGCTCACCGAGCCCAGTGCCACCAGCCGCAGCACCGATTCGTCACCCAGATACAGCGCGCCCAACTCCCTTACGTCCAGCACCAGATCGGGCGATTCGGTGGTCGGGACGCAGGTCGCGCCGTCCGGCGAGGCGTCCAGCCGGAACCGGCCGGCCGCCAGCTCCGCCCTGTCGTGGATGTCCAGCACGACCGTGCCGGGGACTGCGTACGTACGCGCTTCCAGCGCCCGTACCGCGTCGAGGATCCGTACCCACAGGAAGTCCGCCTGCGTCACGATCCGTGCCGCGCGCGGATCGGGCAGGAACAGGGGCAGCAGATCGTCCGGGGCGCGGAACCCCGTCCTGACCTTGGTGATCCAGTCGACCGAGCAGAGGAACTGCCACAGGGCCCGTTCCGCACGCGGCGACACCGCGATCAGCTTGCGCACGGACGCGGTGTTCTTCGGCTGCTTGGAGTCGCCCCACATGTCGTCGGCGGTGTACTCGGCGAGGCCCTCGACCTCGCCGGCCGCCGAGCGGTAGACGGCGTAGAACGGCTCGGTCCAGGGCTCGCCGTTGGGCACCTCGCCGGTGTTGAGCCCCCACCAGTGCTCGTCGCGGCCGACGGCGCCGGGCTGCCGCTGCCGGAAGCGTTCGTGCAGCTCAGGGCCGAGTTTCCGGACGTCGTCGACGTCGGCCAGATCGATCCTGCCGCCGTCGACCGGGCCCGACCAGCGGGGGTCGAGGCCGGTGCGCGCCACGTCGATCTCCCACTCGGCGGTGGAGGCGGCGGGGCCGAAACCGTACCGCCCGTAGATCGGGTACTCCGCGGAGATCAGCGTGGCGACGGCATCCCCGCGCTCCTTCGCGGCGGTGAGGTCGGCGGCCATCATCCGGCCGAGCAGCCCGCGCCTGCGGTGGGTGGGCGAGACGGTCACATTGGTGACGGCGTCGGCGGGCAGAGTGGCGCCGCCGACCACGGTCAGCTCCTGCGCGAAGGACCGGAAGGTGGCGACACAGCGGCCGTTGTCGAAGGCACCGCGCGTACGCTCGAGATCGCTGCGCGCGAGCCGGGCCGCGATCACGTCGTCCTGGCTGACCGGCGGCCGGAGGAACCCGGTGTTCAGGGCGCGATGCCAGTCGGGGTACTCGGACGCGGTGACAGTACGGACCTCAAGGCTCATGATCCACACGCTAGGCGCTGAAGCGGGTCATCCGCATCCGGATTTTCCGCCCCGCGCGCCAACGGACCCGCGCGCCAACGGACGCACGAGCCGACGGGGCCACGAGCCGACGGGCCCACGCGCCGTTGGACATGGCCCACGAGCCGTCGGCCGCCGCTGCCTGTCGCCCCGTGGGCCGACAGGCGCCGACAGACAGGGGGCGGCCGGGTCGGCTCCGCCTCAAACTGGGTCGGCTCCGCCTCAGAACGCCGCCCGCACCGACCCCACCTCCGCGTCGCCGCCCAGCAGCGGCGCCCGGCCGATGCGGCCCACCACCTCAGACTCCACGCCCAGCAGTTCGAGCGCGCGTGCCAGGACCGGTCCCAGGGCCCGGGTCGCGCCGTCGTCGATCTTGAAGGCCAGCGCGCGCCCGTCCGGCAGGGCCACCGCCTGGACCGCCTCCGCGCCCATCTTCGACAGCGTCCCCGGCACCTCGCGCATCAGCCAGGTGTCGGCGCGGCGCGTGCCCGCCACATACTCGGGGTGGGCCCGCATCGCGTCCGCCACCCGCCGCTCGGCCGTCCCCGGCTCGGCGCGTACGAACTGCCGGAAGGCCCGGGCCAGGCCGGTGAGGCTGATCGCCATCAGCGGGGCGCCGCAGCCATCCGTACCGACCGCGTCCACCGGCTCCTCCGCCGTCTCCTCGATCACCGTACGGACCAGCCGCTGGAGCGGGTGTTCCGGGTCCAGATAGCTGTCCTTGGGCCAGCCGTTCAGGACGCTGGCCGCCAGCATGGCGGTGTGCTTGCCGGAACAGTTCATGACGACCCGGTCCCGCACCCCGCCCGCCGCCAGATACGCCTCCGCCTCGGCCCGGTCCACCGGCAGGTCCGGCGGGGTCCGCAGATCGTCCGGCGTCAGCCCGTGCTCGGCGAGCATCTTGCGGACGAGGTCGAGGTGGAAGGCCTCGCCGGAGTGGCTGGCCGCGGCCAGCGCCAGCCGTTCGCCCGACAGGTCGAGACCGGCCCGCAGAATGGCGGCGGCCTGCATCGGCTTGTTGCTGGAACGCGGGAAGACCGGGACGTCCGGGTCGCCGAGCGCCAGTTCCACCCGCCCGTCCGCCCCGAGCAGCACCAGCGTGCCGCGGTGCCGCCCCTCGGTGAAGCCGGACCGTACGACCTCCGCCAGCACGGGCGGCGCGGCGTCCGCCGGCGAGACAGCGGCAGGCGCCCCGGGCGCCGCCGCCGACGACGCTACGGACGCGGACGCGGGCACGGGCACGGGCACGGCTACGAGCGTAGACACGGCAGGTACGGCGGCGGGTACGAGCGTGGGCACGGCCGGCGGTATGGCGGGGGTGCTGGATGTCATCGTCGGCCTTCCGGAACAGGTGCGTGTGCGTGTGCAGATGCGAGTGCGGGTGCGGCTACGAAGCGGTGGCCCGCTCGGTGGCCCCGCTCGGTGACCCACATGGCGACCCGCTCGGAAAAGCCGGCGGCCACAAGGGCGCCGCCGGCGGTCTCGGTGAGCGGGTCAGCAGGTCAAGCGGGTCATCGACCAGGGGAATCGACTACGTGAGCAGGTCATCCACCTGTGCTTCGCCTTCACGGTACCTGCGCGCGATCTCGGCACTGCAGTCGTTGGCCGTCTGTTGGAGCTGGTGACGTCGGCGCGAGAGCTGTTGTTCGTTCCGGATCAGCCTGCCCATCGCGGAGTGCAGTTCCTCGTCCGTACGGGCCTCCAGATCCGACAGTTCCACCTCCGCGAGCGTCTCCGCCGCCAGTGCCCGGTACTCCGCGCTGCGCGGCACGGAGAGCGTGACATGGCGGGCGGAGGTGCGGTGCTGCGAAGGGGCGTCGGTGAGGATCTCGGAGAGCCGGTCGACGACCGGTGTCTCGGGCGCGGTACGGCGGGCCAGCTCGGCCCGCAGGATGTCGATACGGCCCTGGAGGAGCCTGCGCAGATAGCTGAGATCGGCCTCGTCGCGCTGCGAGTCCCGGCGCAGCGCACGCAGTTCGGGCAGCCGCAGCACCCGGAAGTCGTACGGCCGGGCCGCGGGCAGCGAGCCCTCGGCGCCGGTCCGCTGTACGGGCGGCCGCAGCCCCCCGGAACCGGCACCGCTCCCCCTCGCCGTGCCGCTCCCCTTCGCCTTGCCGCTCCCGGCACTCGGACCAGTGCTCATCGGACCGGTGCTCAAGGGACCCATGGGACCGATCGCGGAACCCGGGCCGGTGCCGGCCCCGGGCCCCAGATCCGCACTCCCCAGATCCGTGCTCCCCAAGTCCGTGAGCCCCAGCTCCGCACCGGAGGTGCCGGTCCCGCTGGTCGTGCACGTCGTACAGGCTGTCGGTACCGAACCGGGCGGCTGCCCGCCGCCGGATGCGCTCATCACACGTACTTCCCCTCACTCCGCTGGGGAGACCCGCCCTCGCTCCGCTTGGATCCCCCCATCCCTCGACCGGCGCGCAACCGGCGCGCCGCCTTTGTGCATGGTGCCACTCCTGCCCAGGAGCATGCGGGCACTCTGCACCCGTTCGGCCCCCGATAGGTTGGTCCGCATGCGAGCGGTGGTGCAGAGAGTCGACGGCGCTAGTGTCGACGTGGTGACGGAGTCGGGGACCGAGACGGTCGGCGGGTTCACGGGCGAGGGCTTGTGTGTGCTGGTGGGAGTGACCCATGAGGACACAAAAGAGCAGGCGGAACGGCTTGCCAGGAAGCTCTGGTCGATACGGATGCTTGAAGACGAGAAATCCTGCTCGGAAGTGAATGCCCCACTGCTGGTGATCTCGCAGTTCACCCTCTATGGGGACGCCCGGAAGGGCCGCCGCCCCACCTGGAACGCCGCGGCGCCGGGCCCGGTGGCCGAACCGCTGGTCGACGCGGTGGTGACGGGTCTGCGGGCACTGGGCGCGCGGGTGGAGACGGGCCGCTTCGGGGCGGACATGCGGGTGTCCCTGACGAACCACGGCCCGTTCACGGTGCTGCTGGACATGTAGGCCCGGGCCGCCCCGGACAACCGACGCACCCCAGCGCCCGGGCCGCCCCGTACAGC
>NZ_LATD01000103.1 GCF_000981895.1 Streptomyces odonnellii
CTCGCCGACCGCCGCGCTCCTGTCGCCCGGCCTGTCCACCGTCGCCCAGCCGCTGGAAGCCGTCGGCCGCGAGTGCGTCCGGCTGCTGCTGGCCCGGAGGGCCGCCCCGGACGCCCCGCCCGAGCGCGTCCTGCTCGAACCCTCGCTCGTCGTCCGGGACAGCACACCCGCGTTAGCCGGCTGAGCGCCCGCCCCCCCGCCCACCGCCCCACCCCCCGCACTCGCCGCCGCCGGAGCCCTCGTACCACCACGACTCCGCCCGGCCGCCGGCCCATTGATTGACAGCTCGCCCTCCCCGGGCCGCTGAGCCGCACGTTTCATCCCTTTCAGGAGGAATTCATGGTCACCCGCACGGCCGTCGCCGCACTCGCCACCTGCGCGGCGCTGCTGGCCGCCACCGGCTGTTCGTCCAATTTCGACGACAGCAAGGAGCCGGCCCAGGACAAGGCCGCCAAGCAGAACCTGACCGTACTCATCGCCACCTCGGGGGACGCCGAGACCGGGGCGGTGAAGGCCGCGGCCGCCGCGTACGCGAAGAAGTCCGGCAACACCGTGACCGTCGAGGTCGCCAAGGACATGAACCAGCAGCTCGCCCAGGCCTTCGCCGGGCACAAGCCGCCGGACGTCTTCTACGTCAACTCGGACCAGTTCGCGAACTACGCCAAGGGCGGCTCGCTCTACCCGTACGGCGACCAGATATCCGACGCCGACGACTTCTCGCAGCAGCTCCGCTCGTCGTTCAGCTACGACGGCAAGCTGGTCTGTCTGCCCAAGGACACCTCCACCCTCGGTCTCGCCATCAACACCGATCTGTGGGCGAAGGCCGGTCTGACGGAGAAGGACTACCCGAAGACCTGGGAGGACCTGAGGACCGTCGCCGGCAAGCTCACCCGCGACGGCGTCACCGGCCTGGTCACCAGCGACGAGTACCAGCGTCTGGGCGTCTTCATGAAGCAGGCGGGCGGCTGGGTCACCGACGCCGACCAGAAGACCATGACCGCCGACTCCCCCGAGAACGCCGAGGGGCTCTCCTTCGTCCAGTCCCTGCTCAAGTCCGGCTCCATGAAGTTCGCCAAGAACGTGGACACGAGCTGGGGCGGCGAGGCGCTGGGCAAGGGCAAGGCCGCCATGACCATCGAGGGCAACTGGCTCGACGGCGGTATGAAGCTCGACTACCCGGACGTCAAGTACGCCGTGGCGCCGCTGCCCGCGGGCCCGGCCGGCCAGGGCACCCTCGCCTTCAGCAACTGCTGGGGCGTCGCCGCCGACAGCGCGCACCGCGAGGCGAGCGTCGATCTGGTGAAGACCCTCACCAGCGCGGACCAGCAGCTCGCGTTCGCCGACGCGTTCGGTGTGATGCCGTCGCGGACCAGCGCGCTCGCCACGTACGCCCAGCAGTTCCCGGCGGCCAAGGCCTGGGTGGACGGCAGCGCCTACGCGCAGGGCCCGGTGACGATCGCCGGCTTCGACAAGGTGCTGAGCCAGTTCAACACCGAGCTCCAGTCGCTGCGCACCGCCGACCCGAAGAAGATCCTCGCCGACCTCCAGCGCAACGGCGAACAGGCCATCGCGAAGGGCAACTGAGCCCGATGTCCCTCCGCACGATGCGCGCGCCCCGTGCGCGCCGCACCCCCCGCGCTACCGGCAGACCGGGCGCACCTGACAGCGCATCCGGCGGACCCGGTACGCCCGCGACGGCCCGCGCCACCCGCGCGGGCCGTCGCGGGGAGGGCGCCTGGGGCTGGCTGTTCGTCAGCCCCATGGTGCTGGTCCTCGGGCTGTTCCTGGTCCTGCCGATCCTGATGGCGCTGTGGGTGAGCCTGCTGCGCTGGAACGGGCAGTCCAACCCGTTCTCGGGACAGGCCGACTTCGTGGGCCTGGACAACTACCGGGCGCTGCTCACCGAGGACGGTCTCGACCGCACGCTCTTCGCGACCGCCCTGCGCAACAACGCGTACTACGTGCTGCTGACCGTGCCGCTCCAGACCGTACTGGCGCTGGGCCTGGCCCTGGTCGTCAACCAGAAGGTGCTGCGCGGGCGCGGCGCTCTCCGTACGGCCTTCTTCTTCCCCTCGGTCACCAGCTCCATCGCCGTCTCCACGGTCTTCCTCTTCCTGTTCCAGGGCAGCGGGGCGGTCAACTCCCTGCTGTCGTGGATCGGGGTGAAGGGACCGAACTGGTTCGCCGATCCGCGCGGAGTGCTCTCGCTGATCCTGGGCGGTCTGGGGATCGTCGATCCCGAGCATCCCTCCGGGGTGCTGGCGGACCACTCCTTCATGGGACTCCCGTGGTTCGAGTGGCTGTCGGGGCCCTCGGTCGCGATGTGCACGATCATCCTGCTGTCCGTCTGGACCACTTCGGGCACCTTCATGCTGATCTTCCTCGCGGCGCTCCAGGACATCCCGCGCGAGCTGGAGGAGGCCGCCGCCCTGGAAGGGGCCGACCGCCGCCAGCTCCTGCGGTACGTGACGCTGCCCGCGCTGCGTCCCGTGCTGTTCCTGGTGCTCACCCTGGGGCTGATCTCCACCTGGCAGGTCTTCGACCAGGTGTATGTGATGGGCCAGGGCGCGCCGGGCAACACGACGCTGACCCCCGCCTTCCTGTCGTACTCGGCGGGCTTCGACAACGCGGACTTCGGGCAGGGCGCGGCGATCGCGTTCATCCTGCTCGCCCTGATCCTCTGTCTGACCGCCTTCCAGCGCTGGGCGCTGCGGGAGCGCGGCGCGCGTACGAGGAGGAACCGATGAGCGCCACCGGTACGGCCGTGCCCGAGCGGACCGGAAGCGACCGGGCCGGGCGGGGGTCCCGCAAGCGCGCCCCGCGTGGACAGGGGCGGCCCGTACTGCCACGGTTCCCGGTCCCCGCGCGGGTGCTGGGGTACGCCCTGGTGGCGGGGATGGGCCTGCTCTATCTGCTGCCGTTCGCGCTCCAGTTGGTGACGGGCTTCAAGACCGATCCGGACGCCGCGTCCCATCCGCTCTCCCTGCTGCCGGCCACTCCGACGACCGCCGCCTATCAGCGGCTGTTCGGGCTGAGCCAGGCAGCGGACGGGGTGCCGTTCCTGCGCTGGCTGGGCAATTCGGCGCTGGTGGCGGTGCTGGTGACCGCCGGGCGGGTGCTGTTCGACTCGATGGCGGGGTATGCGCTGGCGCGGCTGCGCTTCCCGGGCCGTGGGCTGCTGTTCGGCTTCGTCCTCGCGATCATGGCGGTGCCGGGGGTGGCGCTGCTGATCCCCAAGTTCCTGGTGCTCAACACCTTCGGGATCTTCGACACCTATACGGCCATGATCCTGCCGCTGCTGGTGGACGCGGCGGGCATCTTCATCATGAAGCAGTTCTTCGAGTCGGTGCCCCGCGAGGTCGAGGAGGCCGCGCGGGTGGACGGCGCGGGGGTGTTCCGTATCTTCTGGTCCGTCGTCCTGCCGATGGCCAGGCCCGCGCTGATCACCCTGACGATCCTGTCGTTCCAGGGGTCGTGGAACGAGTTCACCCACTTCCTCGTCGCCACCCAGTCCGGCCAGTACGAGACGCTCACCACGGGCCTGGCCCGCTTTGTCTCGGGCGGCCTCGGCGGCGGTACGCAGTATCCGCTGAAGCTGGCCGCCGCGCTGCTGTCCACGCTTCCGGTGGCCGCGCTGTTCTTCTGCTTCCAGCGCTACTTCGTCAACGGCGCGAACGCGGGCGCGGTCAAGGAGTGAGCACGGGCCGGTGAGCGGGTGGTACGGGCCGGGGCCCGGCGGGGAGTCGCCGCCGGGCCCCGGCGTCTGCCGCCCGCCTCGCGCCACCCTCGTACCGCCCGCTCGTGCCCTCTCTCATCGCCTCGTACCGCCGCCTCGTACCAGCACCCGTGCCGCTCGGCCGATGAGGTGAAACACCCTCCGGCCGCCGGTGCGGTCGGCGGGCGACCGGCCGCCCCCTCGCGAATGTGTCGATGACAGTGCCCGCGCAGCCGCGGGCGCCGGACACAGGCACCGAGTAGAGAGGGAGCGTGATGCGCGCGGAGCACATCGACACCCGACTGCTGAAGGAACGGACCGAGCGGTCGCGGGACATGAGCGGCGACGCCGTCAGGATCACCGAGCGTGTGCTGAAGGACGCCGCCGCGGACGAAGCCGCGAAGAAGGACGTCATGGCGCTGCAGACGGCGGCGGCCCTGGAGCATCTCGCGGTGAGCGTCTACCGTACGGCCGCCGGGCTGCCGTTCATCAAGAACGGCACCAAGACGGTCGCCGAGTTCATCGCCACCACCGTCCAGCAGCACCAGGAACACGCCAAGGCGTTCAACGCCGCCGCCGTCAAGGCGGGCGGCAAGGAGCAGACCCGGCCCGACGAGCAGTACGGGGACATGGTCAGGCGGACCCTGTCGTCCGCGAGGAACCCGGTGGATGTGATCAAGCTGTCCGCGTCGCTGGAGGACATGGCCGCGCGGACCTTCACCAAGTATGTGGGCCAGGTCCGTGACACGCGGGTGCGGCGGCTCTTCGCGTCGGTCGCGCCGGTCGAGGCCCAGCACCGCGCGACGCTGCTGGCCGTGCAGTCCCTGCTCGCCTCGGGTCACGAGAACCTGGTCGAGATCCCGACGGACGCCCCGAGGCTGCCGGCGGCCCTGGGGAGCGCGGGGATCCCCGATGTGTTCCAGGCGACGGCCAACGCCCGGCCGATGTCCGAAGGAGCGGTGCTGTGAGGCGTGCGCGAGGCGGCTGGGAGCTGC
The DNA here is from genome assembly GCF_000981895.1 of Streptomyces odonnellii. GTDB lineage: Bacteria > Actinomycetota > Actinomycetes > Streptomycetales > Streptomycetaceae > Streptomyces > Streptomyces odonnellii. The sequence goes on from NZ_LATD01000103.1 coordinate 4,711, forward strand.
CCATCGGTGAGAGCGAGCTGAGCGGCCTCACCAAGGACATGGAGGAGGCGCACCGGGAGACGCTGCCCGCGATGCGTACGAGCGCGGCGGAGCTCGGCGAGCGGATCAGGGAACTGGGGCAGGCGAGCCCGCCGGGAAGTCCGGGAGGCCTCGCGCAGGACGGGCCGGTGGACGCGGGGCGCCGACGTTTCCTGCTGACCGCCGGTGGCCTCGGAGCGGCCTTCCTGCTGACCGCCTGCTCCAGCACCGGAACCGACGAGAAGGGCCTCCCGCCACACGACGGGCCCTCCGAGGCCCTCCCGCCCCGGCCGGCCGTGGACACGGTCATGTACACCGCCGAGCTGCGGTTCGTCGCGCTGTCGGCGGCCCTGGAGAACCAGGCGGTGGGGGCGTACGGATCGATCCTGGCCGCCGCGGGGGCCGAGAAGTTCGGTGCCGTACCGCCCGCCGTGTCGACTTTCGTCACCATGGCGATGGCCCACCACATCGACCACGCCAAGGCCTGGAACGAGGCGCTGACCGCCGCGGGCAAGCCCGTCGTCACCGATGTGCCGCTGTCCAACCAGCGGGCGGTCACCACCGCGCTGGACCGGGCCGCCACCGTCGACGACGCCGCCAAACTCGCCCTGCAACTGGAGGAGCAGGCCGCGCAGACCTATCTCTCCGCCGTCTACCACGGCAAGAGCCGGGGCGGTATCGAGACCGCTGCCACCATCGCACCCGTCGAGGCTATGCACGCCTCCGTCCTGCGCTTCGTCCTCGGCCAGTACCCGGTACCGGACGCCTTCCTGCCCGAGGACATGGCGGCGACGCCGGGCCTTCTGACGGTCTGAGAGCCGCGAGCCGCGAGCCGCGCGGGCGGTCCGGTCGCGTGCCCGGTGGCGGGCACGCGACGGCCGCGGTGTCCGGTCGCGGCGCGGGCACCGCCGCCGCTATCCCGGGCGCCGGGGCCGCCAGGGGAGCCGGAGTCTGCGGCGGTAGCCGCGCGAGGGAAGCACGGGACCGGACCCGCGGTACGGGGGGTCCTCGTCGAGATACGGTCCCGGGCCGTCGTCCGCCGGGGTACGCAGTGCCTCCTTGTCGTACTGGGTGGTGGCGATCACGTCGACGAGCTGTTCCTCGGTGAAGGTCTCGGAGCCCCGCACGTGCGGTACGAATCCGACGAGGACCCCGTCCTCCACGACCTCCGCCCGCAGGCCCAGCACCTCGTCCATGTCCCAGATCGCCTCACCGCCCTCGATGAGCACGATCTGCACACCGCACTGATAGACGCCCAGGTGGGCCATATGGGCCATGACTCCCCGGGCCCGCAGTGAGGATACGAGACGGCCGGCGCGTTCCTCGTCCATCCGATGGCCACTCTCTGTGCGGTGACTTTGGGCGGATATGCCCCATCGGACTCATGGTAGGCCGTTTCCCCGGGAGGGCGAGTTCCGGGATTCTGAGGGTCTCGCGCTCCGAGGGTGGCGCCCCGAGGGCCGCGGGTCAGCCGGCGGCGGGCATGATGTCGAAGGAGACCTGGACGGGTACGCGGGCGCCGGTCCAGCCACGCACCTCCGGTTCGTTCAGCGAGCGGACCCAGATGTCCACCAGCGCCACGGTCTCCTCCCCCGGCCAGGGCCCTACGCCCACGACCCGCATGCCGGCCTGCGCGGCGGAGCGGATTCCGCAGGAGGAGTCCTCGACCGCCAGGGTGTCGACGGGCTCGGCGCCGCACAGCCGTGCGGCGGTCAGATAGACGTCCGGGTGCGGCTTGGGTCTGAGCCCGCCCTCCGGTACGACGATGTGGTCGAAGCGGTCGAGCAGACCCGCGGTGCCGAGGCAGGATTCGACGACTTCCCTCGGACAGTTGCTGGCGACGGCGAGCGGAGCCAACTCGCTTGATTCCTCGACCAGTTGGCGGGCGCCGGGCATGGTGAGCGGATTGTCGGCCACCAGGGCGCGGAAGTGCCCGAGCAGCAGATCGGTCATGTCCTCGGCGAGTTCCGGGTGTCCCGCCTCTTCGGCCATGAGGCGGCCGCATTCGGTGTAGTGCAGCCCTTTGGCGCGCTCGGCGAAGCCCGGCAGGGGGGCGAAACCGTACTCGCGGAGCGCCTGAATTCGGGCGTCCTGCCAGTGGCGTTCGGTGTCCATGAGGGTGCCGTCGCAGTCGAAGACGATGGCCGCTGGGGTCCAGGAAAGGATGCGATGAGCTGTCATCCGATTGTTCCGTTCAGAAGAGCCCGGTAAGCGGCAGCGCCGGCCGCCGCGACGGTGCGAAACACACCGCGGGCACGCTGGTCACCCGCTGTCGGGCGGGCGCGATCCGGGCGGTCGCGGCCTTATGGATAAGGCCGGTTGAGGCGACCACCCAAGAACATAACGATCGCTACGCTAGAGAGGAAAACTCTTCGTAGTCAAGTGATTCCGCAGAGTATTTTGAGCTTTTACCTGTAGCAGAGGGCACCAAAAGCCTTCTGTTCGCCGTCCTGCAGAAAACGGAACACACAGGTGTCGTGGTGGATCGCGCACATAATTCGAGCAGGCGGACTGTGTTCGACAAAGCGTGCTGCTTTGAGCCGGCCGCGTGCGGGGCGCAGCAAAGTGCCCCCGCTGTAGACGGCCACGGCCTGGCGGGCGGCTTCCAGAAGCATGATGCCGGGGACATGGTCCGTCGGGTGGTCGAAGAAGAACGGGTGCCGGGGATCGGCGGGGTCGACCAGAACGGCTGGGCCTTCGAGCGCCACGACGACATCGTGCGCGCCGGTCACTCCCAGATCCCGGACATCGGGGCGCGTCCGCGCGTTCGTCCCGGCCGGCGGCGCCGGGCGCATACGGCCGACCCGTACCGACTCGTACTGCGCGTCATTCAGGAACCGCGCACCGCCGCCGGCCCGGGCGAACGGTATTCCGTGGGCCATTCCGTGGGGCGGTATCGCGCGGGTCGACGCTCCGGAGGCCGTGACTCCACGGGCCGCGATTCCGCAGGCCGAGAAGGAGACATGGAGCCGCATACCGGTGATCGATCCGTCGGCGGCGGCGCGGCGGATGTCGTCCACCCGCACCTGGCAGAGGACCCCGGTGGCACCGGAGAGCGCCCGGGGTTCCGCCCGGAAGTCGGTCTCGAAGAAAAGATCGGTGATGACGAGATGCATCGTCGGCGGGACATCGAAATACCGGAGCGGGATATAGATCCCGAGCTGGCGCAGTGTTTCGACGATCACCAGCGGGCTGTGCAGATCGGCGCCGTCGCGGGGGAAGGTCGGGTGGGACCGGGGCCAGGACGCGGCGGCTTCGAATCCGCCGTCCGGTGCCCGCCGCACGTCAGTGAGCAGCACCTCGGCCACGGAGTCCCGGTGCACCATCTCGCGGGCGACGGTGCGCGACCAGGACAGCGGCCGGACATCGTGCGCGATGTCGCCAACCGATATGCCCATGCGACAAGAACACCGCAATTCCCGCGGTTGCGCACCCCGGTCCCGGGCCCTGTACTCACGCCGGTCCGGGGCCCGTACGCACCCCGGACCGGGCCCCGCAAGCCCGCCGCGTACGGCGGGAAAAGCCGCTACATTGCCTGCAGTCATGTAACGGAACGGCAATCCGGAGTACACGTGCAGGTTCGGGCGGAGCAGGTTCGGGCGAAAACGACACGGAGGTTTCTGCTGGAAGCGGCGGCACATCTGTTCGACGAGCGGGGTTACGCCGGGACCAGCATCAGCGATATCAGCGAGCAGTCCGGCCGTACCAGCGGAGCGATCTACTTCCACTACGCCAGCAAGGAGAATCTCGCCCTGGCCGTCGTCGAGGCGCATTTCGCGAGCTGGCCCGAGCTGATCGAACGCCATCGCTCGCCGGAATTCCCGGCGCTGGAACGGCTGGTGGCGCTGAGTTTCGATGTGGCGAGAGCGTTCAGGGACGATGTCATCATCCGCGCCGGTGCCCGGCTCTGGGCGGAACGGGCCGCCATCGACGCCACTTTTCCCAAGCCTTTTGTGGGCTGGCTGGAGACGGTCACCCAACTCCTCGAAGAAGCACGGCAGGAGGGGGAACTGGCGAATGGCATCACCCCGAAGGTCGCCGCGCACGGAGTCGTCTGCGCCTTCTTCGGACTGCACACCGTGTCCGACGCGCTGGACGGGCGGCGGCAGATCGAAGAAGGGCTGCACGATCTGTGGCTGCTGCTTCTGAACGGCCTTCAGGCGCACCCCGATCCGGCGGGGCTGCTGGCGCGGGTGCGGGGGCGCGCGGCCGGTGACGTAACCACCGGAACATGACGAGACCCGCCCCGGCGGGAGCGCTTTCGCGATTCCCGGCCGGGGCGGGTCTCTGAGCGGCCCGGCAATGGTGCGTGACCCGACAACGCGTCAGGATTTCGCCGGTACGTCGGTACGTCGGTAGGCCGATACGCCGGTACGGTCAGTACGGACCGTTCACATTGTCGATCGAACCGTACCTGTCGGCCGCGTAGTTGCACGCGGCGGTGATGTTGGCGACGGGGTCGAAACTGTCCATCGACGTACCGGGCACGTGATAGGCCTGGAATGTGGGGTCGATGACCTGGAGAAGGCCCTTGGAGGGCGTTCCGGCGGCGGCGTTGGAGTCCCAGTTGTTGATGGCCTGCGGATTGCCCGAGGACTCGCGCATGATGTTGCGGTAAATGCCGTCGTAGCTGCCGGGAATGCCATTGGCCGCCATGACGTCGAGCGATTCCTTGATCCAGCCGTCGAGGTCGTCGGTGTACGTCTTCTCGGCCGCCGGGGTGGCCTCGGTGACCGTACCGGCCGCATCGGCCGACGCGTTCTCGGCTGTCGCACTCTCGGCGGTCGCGTTCTCGGTAGTCGCGTTGTCGGCGGTCGCGGAGACGGCTTCTCCGGCGGTGGTGGACCCGGCCGGTTCCTGCGACTCGCTCCGCGCTCCGAGGGTGAGCTTCATACCGGGGCGGATCAGCGCCGGATTTCCGCCGATGACGTCGCGGTTGTCCTCGTACAGCTTCTTCCAGCCGCCGCTCACCGAATACCCGGCCGCGATACCGGAAAGCGAGTCCCCCGCGACCACGGAGTAGGTCTCCGCGCTCCCCTTCTCCGATGTTCCTGAGAGCGTGCCGGTGAGCGGGCGGGGGGCCTCGGCGGCGCTGTGCGCGGGTGCCGCCTGGGCGGCGGTCGCGGCCACGAACGGGAGCGCGAGTACGGCACCACCTGTGCCGACTGCGGCGAAACCACGGGCGAACGGACTGCTTCTGGGACGACAGTGCTTGGCCTTTGCGGGCATGACGAATTCCTCTCCGTCGCCTGCGAGGTGAGCTGTCGGGTTCGGGCTGGAGATGCCCGGCCGCGCTGTGCACACGGCTTCACCCCTAGCCGGTCCGGATTACGGCCCGGCGACTTACCTGGGTCCCCCGCTCCTGCCGTGGATGAGTGGGTTCGGTTTCCGGACGACGGCAGGATTCGGCGGTCCGTCCGGATTGACGTGAACGTAGGCGGAACATCCGGAGAAAAACAAGACCTGAATTCACAACTCGCCCCGGGAAACCAATCCGTACGAGAATGAGCGGGTCACCCGGAGGGCATCCGGGAACTCAACTCTCTTTCCCCGTGAGCGAAATGGGGAAGGCGGCCGAAGCCGCCCCTCATGCCCATGTGACGCACATCATGGTGGCGATGGAATTCCTGACATCACAACACCACACAGAGGATGACAAGTTGACTCAATATCCCATAAATGAACCAGAGGAAGATATCGGACAAATCATTACAATAGGCCGAGCTGCCGGGCTGGGTGCATGTCATCACAGCGGTGCGAACCCGACACCGCGCGACCGCAGTCCGGCCAGAGCGGTGTCGAGCGCGGCCACGGTCCCCGACCGGTCGCCTCCCCCGTCGTGGCACAGCACGATGTCACCGCCACGCGCCCGTCGTACGGTCCGCGCGATACGAGCCGCCGGCGGCGAGCGCCAGTCCTTGGGGTCCACCGTCCAGTCGACGGGCGACAGCCCCTGGTCACGCGCCGCGCCCAGCACCGTACGGGACCAGCCGCCGGCCGGGGCGCGGAAGAGAACCGGGGTGAACCCGGTCTCGTCCGACACCACCTGCTGGGTGCGCCGGATCTCCTGGACGATCGTCTCCGGCGGGAGGGCCGCGAAGGGCTGCGGGTGACGGAAGGAGTGGTTGCCGATCGTGTGTCCTGCGGCCAGGACGCGCCGCAGCAGCTCCGGATGGCGGGCGGCCTCCGCGCCGATCACAAAGAACGTCGCCCGCACCTCGTGTGCTTCGAGGACATCCAGCAGCCGAGGCGTCCACTCGGGATGGGGACCGTCGTCCACGGTCAGCGCCACCGGGAGCGGCCCGGCCGGCCCCGGACCGTCGGCGGGGACACCGAAGAGCGGGCCGCTCGCCAGCAGCCGTCGTCCCCCGCCGCCGGCCCTGAGCCGCAGGGCCTCGGTCCTGCGCACCAGGCTCCAGGCCGCCTGCGCGGCACGGGCGCGTATCCGGTCAGACACCGCTCGGCACCTCCCCGACCTGGGCGGCGGGCGCGGAGGCCCGGCCGCCCGGTGTCCAGCGGGCCAGCAGCAGGGCGAACCCGGCACCGACGATCTCCGTCAGCGTGCAGCAGATCCGGCTCGCCAGGGCCGCCGCGCCCGCCTGTGACCAGGGCAGGTCCACCGTCAGGACCACCATGAGGATGATCTCCCGGACCCCGGCGCCGCCGGGGACCACCAGGGCTCCCGCCCCGGCCGCCGCGGCCAGCGCGAATCCGCCCACGCACAGCGCCAGCGAACCGCCCACCGGCGCCCCGAGCACCACCGCGATCATCCACAGATGCGCGCCGCCGACCAGCCACGACAGCACCTCCAGAACGACCGCTTTACGCAACGGCCCTTCCGCCACGCTCAGTTCGGGCGCGGGCCGGCGCAGGATCCGGGCCGCGAAGGCGGCGGCCCGTACGATGATCCCCGGCCGCCACAGCAGTACGGCCAGCACTCCCGCCACCGGCAGCAGCCACAGGGCTCCCGCGCCCATGACCCGGGGCCCGGCCAGGGCCCCCACGACCGCGGCGGTCAGCAGCACCACCACGGAGTTGAGTACGTACGCGGCGATCATGCGCTTCGCCGCCACACCGCTGCGGCGCCCCAGATGCACCCCGGCCAGGGCGCTCCAGAACGGTCCCGGCAGGTACTTGCCCAGAACCGTCCCTCCGAAGATCCGGAAGGTGGGCCCCCAGGGAAGCGGCGATCCCAGACTGGTCAGGGTGGCGCGCCAGGAGCCCATGCTGAGGGCCAGTCCGGCGGTGTTGATGAGCAGGGAGCCGATCAGCCAGGGAGCGGCGCCGTCACGCGAGAGCAGCTCCTGAATGGTGGAGCCGCTGCCCTTGAGCGCGCTCCACATCCCGTACCCGGCACCGCCCACCAGGACGAGCGCCAGCAGCGGACGGAGCACGGCGGTCCACCTGCGGCGGCCGGTGCGTACGGCTTCGCTCATCCCGTCCTCCCGTCCAGGGGCGCCGGGCGGGGCGCGCGACCCGCACTCGTACCGAAGTCACGGTCGAACCGGCTGCGTATCCAGCCGGTCGCCGCACCGAGCGCGATCTGTACGTTGACCAGGAGATGCAGGCCGATGAACAGCGGCAGGAATCCCGCGCCCCGCTTGCGGCGGACGAACCCCAGCAGCGCCGGGTCCGCGGCGGCGAACACGGCCACCCCCAGCACCGGAACCGGCGCGAGCACCGGAAAGAGGACGGCGGCCGGGGCGGAGACCGCGGTGAGGAGCGCGGCGGCCACCCCCAGTGCGCTGTTGGCGCGCAGCGCCCCGGGACGGCGGCGGTGCGCGGCGGCGAACGGAAGCAGGTACTGGGCCCGGCGGAACTGCTCGCGCAGCATCGGGCCGAGCCGGTACTCCTCGTCGTGTGCCGCGACGATCCGGTCGGTGAGCAGGATGGCGTACCGGGCGGACAGCCGTTCGCTGTACTCCACGTCCTCGCTGTCGCGCAACGCCGGTTCGAATCCCCCGACTTCCTCGAAGACCTCGCGGGGCATGGCCGCCGCGGCGAAGAACGCGGTCGGCGTCGGCCCGATGCCCTTGAGCCGCCAGTGGTGCGCGTGCAGGGTGCGGTACCACTCCACCGGGCCGTCGTCCACGAGCGGTTCGGCGGCGATGATGCCGTGGACACAGCCCAGCCCCGGGTCCTCCGCGAGCAGCCGGACCGCGTTCTCCAGGGAGTCGGGGGTCAGTGCCTGGTCCGAGTCGAGGAAGAACAGGATGTCGCCGCGCGCGGCGGCCGCCCCGGCGTTGCGTGCCGCGGAGACGCCACCGTTCCGTTCGGCGCGCAGCACCCGGCAGTCGAAGCGGCGTGCCACCTCGACGGAGTCGTCGGTGCTCGCGTCGTCGGAGACGATCACCTCGTACGGCGGGAGGGTCTGGGCCGCGAGCGAGTCGAGGCACAGCTCCAGTGTCCTGGCGTAGTTGTAGTTGGGGATGACGACGGAGACCCGCGCGGAGGGGCGGGAGCCGTCGGCGTCCGGTGCGGCGGCCGTTCCGGTCACAGCGACACCTCCAGGATCTGGGCACGATGGTCGGACAGGCCGTCCATGCGGTCGAGGGCGTACCGGTCGACGGTGACCGGCTCCGTGGTGAAGGCCCAGTCGAGCCGCCAGAGCCCCAGTACGGGTACGAGTTCGTTCCAGGTGCGGGGGTAGACGCCGCCGCCGCTGTCCGCCGCGTCGCGCAGGGTGCTCCGCAGCTCGGTCAGCTCGCCCATGGCCGGGCTGCTGTTGAAGTCCCCGGCGACCACCAGGGCCGTACCGCGCTCGCGCTGCTCGCGCAGTTCGTCCTCCAGACCGTCGAACTGCGCGCTGCGGCTGCGCTGCCGGTCCTGGAGCATCCCGAAGACGGAGGTCGAGAGGAGATGCGGGCCCGGGTCGATCTGTACCGGGATGTGCACGTTGTACAGCGAGAGGGGCCGGCCGCCCACCCGGATGTCGACGCGGAGGGTCTTGACCGCCCGGTAGACCTCCAGCCAGGGCGCGTCGGGCCGGCCGGCGACGGCGGCGCCGGGACCGACCAGCTTCGAGCCGGTCACGGGATAGCGGGACAGGGTGATCAGTTCGCCGCGCGAGACGACGTGATAGCCGGGGAACTCGCGGCGGATCCTGGCCAGATCGTCGACCGGGCGGAGGTTCTCCTGCTTGTAGTCGACCCCGTGCAGATACTCCTGGAGGAGATAGACATCGGCGCGCTGGGCCTTGAGCACCTCCCAGAAGCGTTCGGTGTCGACGTCCTGTCCCCACCAGGTGGTGTTCCAGGAGACGATACGGAGATCCCCCGCCGTGGCGGCCGAGGCGTCCTGGGCCAGCGCGGAGAGCCGTACGCCGTTGCGCGGCCAGCTCACCACGGCGGAGAACAGCGCGAGGCAGCACACCAGGACGACGGCGGTACGGCGGGATCCCGCCCGGCCGGTGCCCGGCGGCCGACCCGTACGCCCCCGGGATCTCCACGCGCCTGCCGCACACGCCGTCCCCGCCAGCAGCACCGGCACCGCCAGGAAGACCACGGGCGGCATCAGGTCGGGGACGAGCATGACCCACCACTCGCCGCTGAGCAGGCGTTGCAGGACGGTGAAGCACGCCCACAGGACGGCCAGAGCCACCAGTGCGCGGGCGGGGCGGCTCCACCGGGGGCGTGCCGCCGGGGCGGGTGGTATCACTGCGGCGAGCCCGGACGCGGTGCCCGGCTCCGGCTCGGCATCGACGGCGGGCCGGGAGGCCGGCGGGCGGGTGGCGCTCACAGCGCCGCCGCCGGTGAGGAGGGCGCGGACTCGCGCTCGTACAGGCGCCGGAAGGCGGGGGACAGCAGCCAGTGCGCCGCTCCGAACGCCACCCCCACCGCGACCGTGAGATTGAAGACGAGCTGTACGCCGATGAAGCCGAGCAGGAACAGGGGCCCGCGCCGCCCGGCGACAAAGCGGTACATGCCGAAGTCGAGACCGATCACGGCGGCGAACAGCAGCACCGGCAGCGCCCAGGCCACCGGCCCCAGGACGGCGGGCGCAGCCAGCGACACCACGCCCAGCAGCGAGGCGAGGCTCGCCCAGGACCGGGAGGCGGTCTCGAATCCCTTGGCGAACTTGCGCCGCTGCGCGTACAGCGGGACCCGGAGCCGTCCGCGGGTGAATATCTTCCGTATCAGCGGCACCAGTTCGGAGTCGTCGTCGTGCGAGCCCCGGATGGCGGGGGTGAGCAGCAGGTCGTACTTCTGGGTGAGCCGCTGCCCGTAGTCGACCTCCTCGGTCTGCCGCAGATTCGGGTTGAACGGGCCGACCGCCTCGAAGACCTCGACCCGCATGGCGCACATCGCGGAGATCAGGAAGCTGACCGTGCCCTCGGAGCTGGTCCGCCAGTAGTACGCCTGGAGGCAGCGGCACTCCTCGACCAGGCTGTCGCGGATCAGCGGCTCCGGCTCGTACATGCCGCACACGGCCCCGATGCCGGGTTCGTCCCGTAACAGTTCGACCGCCGCCGACACGGCGCCCGGCCGTAGCGCCACGTCCGAGTCGAGGAAGAAGAGGATCTGGCCGGAGGCGTGGGCGGCTCCGGTGTTGCGGGCGACGGCGACACCGCTGTTGGTGCCCGTGCTCAGTACGGTGACGCCCAGGGACCGGGCGATCGCCTCGGAGCCGTCGGTGCTGCAGTCGTCGACAACGATGATCTCCATGTTCGGGTAGTCCTGCTCCTGGGCGGAGCGGATGGACAGACCCAGGGACCGGGCGTAGTTGTAGTTCGGGATGATCAGCGACACCATGGGGTCTTCCACGAAATCTTCCTTCTCTGTCGTCCACGTTCATGTTCCGTGGCCTGAAAGGGAGTTGAGACACCGGCGGTCAGGACAGGGTGACGAAGATCCCTATCCACAGCACTCCGGATCCGATCAGCAGCCGGTCGCGGAAGAGCGTCCGTACGGGATCGGCGCCGCCGTTGCCCACCACCAGGAGCTGCAGGTAGCGGAAGAGGGCGAACAGGGAGATGCCCAGGGTGAGGAAGACCAGGGCGGTCGCCGCTCCGTTGTGGTTCGGATCGGCCATCAGGAAGATCCCGAACGCCATGGCGGACAGGGCCGCGCTCACCATGATCAGGTAGTCGATGAACTGTACGGAGTAGCCGGCCAGGGCCGGCCGGTGGTCCCGGGAGACATCGAGCAGCTCCCTGCGGCGCTTGCCGAAGGCCAGCAGCAGACACATCGTCAGCACCGCGAGCAGCAGCCATGGCGACGGGCGCGCGCCGAGCGCCAGATAGCCCTGGACGGCACGCAGGACAAAGCCCCCGGCGACCGCGAAGGCGTCCACCAGCGCGAGATGCTTGAGGCGGTAGCTGTAGGCGAGGTTGAGTACGAGATAGGCCGGGACCGGCCAGGCGCGCTCCGGCGAGGCGAGGACGATCCCCGCGGCCAGCGCCGCGCAGACCACGGCGAGATACGTCCAGGCGACGGCGACCGGCAGTTCGCCCGACGCCAGAGGCCGGTGCCGTTTGCTGGGATTGAGCCGGTCGCGCTCCCGGTCGACGATGTCGTTGAGGGTGTAGACGGCGACCGACGCGAGAGTGAAGAGTGCGGTGGCCCAGAGCACCGATCCGAGCGCGCCCGGCGTCCAGCGGTGCAGAAAGACCGCGGGCAGGGCGATGACGACGGGGTTCTTGGCCCACTGGTAGGGCCGGGACAGCCGCAGCAGCGCGCCGGGGATGCGCAGGGCGCGGCGCATCGGGCCCGCCCGCCGGTCGACGGACGTCGGCGGGGCGGCGACGGGGGTGGCG
>NZ_LATD01000104.1 GCF_000981895.1 Streptomyces odonnellii
CCACAACTCCCGCAACCCCCGCAGTCGCCGCCGCCACTGCCTTCGCGCCCTGCGACATCGCACCCTGCGGCACCGCGCCCGCCGCAGACCCCGCCGCTCCCGCCGCGCCCCCTGCCGTCGTCGGCACCGCACCCGCCGCCCCCGGCGGCACCCGCAGCTCCGGGGTCCGTATCTGGCCCGTCGGGTCCTCGTACTCCAGCAACCGCACCGCGTGCTGGCCCAGTTGCGCCAGCAGGCTGCCCGGCAGCCAGGGTTCGCCGCCCGGGCCCGCGCCCGCGTCCGCCGCCTCGCCGACGCGGGCCAGGATGTCCCGCGTGGTCGGCCGCGCGGCCGGTTCCTTCTGGAGGCAGGCGTGCACCAGGATCGCGAGCTGCTCCGGCAGCCCCGCCAGGTCCGGCGCCTCCTGCGCGATCCGGTACATCAGCGCGTGCGCGCCGCTGTCCGCGCCGCCGAACGGCAGCCGCCCCAGCGCCGCGTACGCCAGCACCGAGCCCAGGCAGAACACGTCGCACGCCGCCGTCACCCGGTCCCCGCGTACCTGCTCCGGCGCCATGAAGCCGGGCGACCCCACCAGCGAGCCCGTCCGCGTCAGCCCCTCCGCTGTGACCGTCTCCAGCGCGCGGGCGATCCCGAAGTCGATGACGCGCGGCCCCTCGATCGTCACCAGCACGTTCGACGGCTTGAGGTCGCGGTGGATGAGTCCGGCCGCGTGGATGTCCTGGAGGGCGTGCGCGAGCCCCGAGGCGAGTATCCGTACGGAACGCTCCGGCAGCGGACCGTGCCCGCCGGACACGATCGACTGGAGCGTCGGTCCCGCCACATAACCCGTCGCCAGCCACGGCACCGGTGCCTCGGTGTCCGCGTCGAGCACCGGCGCCGTCCACGCGCCGCCGACCCGCCGCGCCGCCGCGACCTCCTGCCGGAACCGGTTGCGGAACTCCTCCTGTTCGGCCAGTTCCCGCCGTACGAGCTTGACCGCGACCGTACGGCCCCGGTCCGAGCGCGCCAGATAGACCCGCCCCATGCCGCCCGCGCCGAGCCGTGCCAGCAGCCGGTAGGCGCCGATGCGTTGCGGATCTCCTGCTACCAGCTTCTCCATGGCCGTGCGGCCCCTCCTCGTACTCCCCGTACGTCGTACGTCCGGTCCGGTGTCCGGCCTGGATCATCTCGCATGAGGCGAAGGGACCTGCCGGGTATCCCGACTATCTCGAATGACACTTCGGGGAGTTGTGCGGGGGTTCGGCGTACGGACGGTGAAGCGGCACGGACGGTGAAGCGGCACGGCCGGTCACGGCACCCGGGCCCGCGGGGCGCACCGGGCCTGCGGAGAGCACCGGGCCCGCCGGAGCACCGGGCCCGCCGGAGCACCGGGCCCGCCGGAGCGACGGCTCCGCCAGGAACACCCTGGGCCGCCGGGAACACCTGAGCCCGCCAGGAGCACCCGGGCCCGCCGGGGGTCACTCCGGCCAGGCCGAGTTCTCGATCACGTCCACGAAGTCCGTCCGTACGAACCCCGGCGAGAAGCGCGCCAGCACATCCGCCTTCACATTGCCGAAGGCCGTCTCCGGCCGGTGCTCGATGCCGTCCGTGAACGCGCGCAGGATCCGTTGCTTGAAGTCGGGACGCGGGTGCGCCGCGACCACCGCGTTCCGCACGTCCTCCGGCACGGTGTCCAGCCCGATCCCCAGCACGTCGAACTCCACCCCCGCCGTCACCAGCGCCACCTCCGGCTCCATGTGCGCTGGGATCTCCGGTGTCGTGTGCAGGGCGATCGCGGTCCAGACGAGCCGCGCGCTCTCGGCCGGCAGCCCCTGGCCGAGCAGGAAGTCGCGGGCCGCGTCGGCGCCGTCGATCTCGAAGCGCTGGTGGGACGCGCGGTAGCGCTCGGTGAGGCCGAGGTCGTGGAACATCGCGCCGATGTAGAGCAGCTCGGGGTCGTACGCGAGGCCGCGCCGCCGGCCCTGGAGCGAGCCGAAGAGGAAGACGCGGCGGGAGTGGTCGTACAGCAGGGGGCTTTCGATGTCCCGCACCAGCTCGGTGGCCTCCTTGACGAGGCCGCTGTCGGGGATCTCGATGTCGGCGATGCGCTCGGTCATGGCGGGTTCCTTCCGGGGGTGGGGCCGCGGAGCCGCGGGGTTTGTGGCTGTGCGGACCGGTGGCACGGGGTCCGATGGTGCTGGGGCCGCTCGTACGGTCGGTCCGCTCGTACGGTCCGGTCTGTCGCACGAGTCCGCGACGGGCTTCGGCACCGGGGACGGCCCGGGGGCGCGGGCCGCCTCGGCTCGGGGCTCGATGCCGCTGTGCGATACCGGGCCCTGCCTCCACTGTCAGGCCAGGCGGCGTTCTCCCGCCATGTCTCCGGGGACACACATCCCACACATCCAGCCATGGATCCGGGCTACGGTCGGTGTCATGCGGGGCAGAACGCGCGGGACGCGGAAAGAAGTCGTGGTGTTCGTCTATGACGGCGTTCGGCTGATGGATGTCGCCGCGCCCCTGGAGGTGTTCGGTACGGCGACGGGGCTGGGCGGCGCGTACGGGCCGACGGGGTCGGGCGGCCCGTACGACACCGTGGTCTGCTCGGCGGACGGCGGCCCCGTGACCACCTCCACCGGCACCCGTCTGAACGCCGACACGGCGGTGGCGGGCATCGCGGACGTCCACACCCTTGTCGTCCCGGGCTCGGACGAACTGCCTCTGCGCCCGCCGCCCGCCGGACTGCTCGACGCGGTCACCGTCCTGGCCGGCCGTTCCTCGCGGGTCGCGTCCGTCTGCACCGGCGCGTTCGCGCTGGCCGCCGCCGGACTGCTGGACGGCCGCCGCGCGACCACCCACTGGCGGCACGCGGCGGCCCTGGCCAGGCGCTACCCGGCGGTGACCGTCGAACCGGACGCGATCTTCGTACGGGACGGCCGTACGTACACCTCGGCCGGTGTCACCGCCGGCATCGACCTCGCGCTCGCGCTGGTCGAGGACGACGAGGGCGCGGATCTGGCGCGGGAGGTGGCGAAGGATCTGGTGGTGTTCCTGCGGCGGCCGGGCGGGCAGTCGCAGTTCTCGGTCGCGGCGCGCACGCCGAGCCCGCCGCACGACGGCTTGCGAGCCCTGCTGCGGGAGATCGCGGCGGACCCTGCGGCGGACCACTCCCTCCCGGCTCTGGCCCGCCGCGCCGGTCTGAGCACGCGCCACCTCTCACGTGTCTTCGGCGACCAGACGGGCACGACCCCGGCGGCGTACGTCGAGGCGGTACGCCTGGAGGCCGCGAAGGCGCTGCTGGAGGCGGGCGAGACGGTGACGGCCGCGGCCCTGCGGACCGGTCTGGGCACGAACGAGTCCCTCCGGCGCGCCTTTCTCCGCCACCTGGGAGTCCCTCCGTCCACCTACCGGGCCCGCTTCCGTACGACGGGCCCGCCGCGGGGCTGACGGCCGCGGGGCCGGGCCGGCACCCGCGGTGCCCGAGCCCGACCCAAGCCCAAGCCCGCTGAGTCCCGGTCCGCCGAGTCCGGGGCTACGCCTTCGGCTCGGTGAAGCGGATGTTGTTGCCGAAGGGGTCGCGGAGGCCGCAGTCGGTTCCGTACGGGCGCTCGGTGGGCTCCTGGGTGAACTCGACGCCCCGTCCCATGAGCGTCTCGTACGTCTTGCGGCAGTCGTCCGTGCTGAAGATGACGGTGCCCATGGCCCCCTTGGTCACCAGCTCGCGGACCTGCTCGGCCGTCTCCTCCGGCATGGCCGGGGCGCCCGGCTTCTCCAGCAGGATCTGCCGCTCCGGGTGACCGGCGACGCCGACGGTCAGCCAGCGCATGAAGCCCAGGTCGACATCGGCGTGAACCTCCAGGCCGAGCTTGCCGACGTAGAAGTCGAGGGCCTCGTCCTGATCGAGAACGTATATCTGTGAATGCGTGATGGCGTTGAACATGTGCTTCACGCTAGCGGGCAAGCCGGACAAAAACTTATCCGAAACTGCTCAGTCCGATCGGCACCACGGATCAGTCCGATCGGCACCACGGACACCGCCGCGGGCCGTGCGGACGGTCAGGCGCTCGGCCGCGTCCACGCCATCGTGAAGCACGTCGGTACCCCCGTGGCAGCCGCTTCCTTGCGGTACGTCCGCGGTGACCGGCCGACGATGTCGCGGAACGTACGGCTGAAGGTTCCCGGGCTGCCGAAACCGACCTGGTAGCAGATCTCCGTCACACTGCGGTCGGTCTCCCGCAGCAGGAACATCGCCCGCTCGACACGGCGGCGCTGCAAGTAGCGGTGCGGGGTCTCGCCGAACGTGGCCCGGAAGGTACGTGTGAAATGCGCCTCCGACACATGGGCGATCCGCGCCAGGGCCGGCACATCCAGCGGTTGCGCGTACGCGCGGTCCATCGCGTCGCGCGCCCGGAGCAGGCGACGGTTGGACTCTTCGGCGGCACGGCTCACACCCCCATCACACCACGGCTCCCCGCCGCCCGTAACGGCCCGGCGAACCGGCCCCTGCGCCCTGGCCCCTGCGCCCTGGCCCCGGCGACTCGGCCCGGCGACCCGGCCCGGCGATCAGCGCGCCCCGCACCCGCCCGTACACCCGACAACATGCTCAGCCGCGCCGCCCGTGCCATACATCCTGGCCGTACCACGCCCCACCAGGCCCTCTCTACCCTTGCTCGCATGATCCCCTCTACCGATCCGGCGGCGGGCGCCGCCGTCAAGGCCGCCGACCGCGCTCATGTGTTCCACTCCTGGGCCGCGCAGGAACTGATCGATCCGCTCGCCGTCGCCGGTGCCGAAGGCTCGTACTTCTGGGACTACGACGGGCACCGCTATCTCGACTTCACCAGCGGTCTCGTCTTCACGAACATCGGCTACCAGCACCCCGCCGTCGTCGCCGCGGTCCAGGAACAGGCCGGGCGGCTCACGACCTTCGCGCCCGGGTTCGCGGTCGACGTACGGTCCGAGGCCGCGCGCCTGATCGCGCGGCGCACCCCCGGCGGTCTCGACAAGATCTTCTTCACCAACGGCGGCGCCGAGGCCGTGGAGAACGCGATCCGCATGGCCCGGCTGCACACCGGCCGCCCCAAGGTGCTGTCCGCGTACCGCTCATACCACGGATCCACCTCCACTGCGATCGGTCTGACCGGCGACCCGCGCCGCTGGCCGTCCGACAGCGGAACGTCCGGCGTCGTCCACTTCCACTCGCCGTTCCTCTACCGCTCGCCCTTCCACGCCACGACCGAGGCCGAGGAGTGCGCCCGCGCGCTGGAGCACCTCGAAACGACCATCGCCTTCGAGGGCCCCGCGACCATCGCCGCGGTCATCCTGGAGACCGTCCCGGGCACGGCCGGCATCATGCCGCCACCGCCCGGCTATCTCGCGGGTGTACGGGAGATCTGCGACCGGCACGGCATCGTGTTCGTACTGGACGAGGTGATGGCGGGCTTCGGGCGTACGGGCGCCTGGTTCGCCGCCGACCACTACGGGGTCGTACCGGATCTGCTGACCTTCGCCAAGGGCGTCAACTCGGGGTACGTCCCGCTCGGCGGTGTCGCGATCTCCGCCGAGATCGCGGACACCTTCGCCACCCGCCCGTACCCCGGCGGGCTCACCTACTCCGGCCATCCGCTGGCCTGTGCCGCGGCCGTCGCCACCATCCGGGTGATGGAGGACGAGAAGACCGTGGAGCACGCCGCGCGCATCGGGGAGACGGTGCTCGGCCCGGGGCTGCGCGAACTGGCGGCCCGCCACCCCTCGGTCGGCGAGGTCCGCGGCATGGGGGCGTTCTGGGCCCTCGACCTGGTCAGGGACAAGGAGACCCGCGAGCCGCTCGTCCCGTACAACGCGACCGGCGCGGCGAACGCGCCCATGGCCGCCTTCGCCGCCGCCTGCAAACGGAACGGGCTGTGGCCCTTCGTGAACATGAACCGTACGCACGCGGTCCCCGCCTGCAACATCACCGAGGCCGAGGCGAAGGAGGGGCTGGCGATTCTGGACGGGGCGCTGACGGTCGCGGACGAGTACACGGCGTAGGCAGGCGGGCCGCAGAGACAGGGAGGGGCAGGGGGAGCGGAGGGACAGGGAGGGGCAAGGAGAGCGGAGGGACAGAGAGGGGC
>NZ_LATD01000105.1 GCF_000981895.1 Streptomyces odonnellii
CCGCCCCCCTGGGGCCGGAGAACCCCCTGCCGGCCCTGCGGACCCTCGATGAGGCGCACACCGTCGACGAGCGCGCCAGAAAGGGGCTGCCGGCGGACATGGCACGGCAGATCGGCTACGCGCCCCTGCGCACCCCGCTGCCCGTCCGGATCCTGGACGGTTACGGGAGGGAGCGCCGCGAGACCGATGTCGATGCGATCGTGATCGAGAACGACCGGCTGCGGGCCCTTGTGCTGCCCGGCCTCGGCGGCCGTGTCCACTCGCTCCACCACAAGCCGACCGGACGTGAACTGGTCTACCGCAACCCGGTGTTCCAGCCCGCGAGCTTCGCGCTCAACGGCGCCTGGTTCTCCGGCGGCATCGAGTGGAACATCGGCGCCACCGGCCACACCACCCTCTCCTGCGCCCCGGTGCACGCCGCTGTCGTACCCGCCCCGGACGGCGGCGAGATGCTTCGGCTCTGGGAGTGGGAGCGGCTGCGCGACCTGCCGTTCCAGGTCGATCTGTGGCTGCCCGACGGTTCCGACTTCCTCTACACCGGGGTACGGATCCGCAACCCCCACGAGCGGACCGCGCCCGTCTACTGGTGGTCCAACATCGCGGTCGAGGAGGGCGAGCGCACCCGTGTGCTCGCACCCGCCGAGGCCGCCTGGCACTTCGGGTACGAGCACGAACTGCGCAAAGTGCCCGTGCCGGTGCCGGATCCCGGCGGCGCGGGCGCGGACCACACGTACCCGCTGCGCGCGGAGTTCCCCGCCGACTACTTCTACGACGTGCCGGGGGAGGCGCGGAAGTGGATCGCCTCGCTCGACGAGCGGGGCACCGGACTCGTCCAGACCTCGACCGACACCCTGTGCGGCCGCAAGCTGTTCCTGTGGGGCGCCGGCCGCGGCGGGCGCAACTGGCAGCGCTGGCTGACCGAGCCGGGCACGCCCGGATACGCGGAGATCCAGGCCGGGCCGGCCCGTACCCAGCTCGAACACATTCCCCTCGAAGCCGAGGGTGAACTGAGCTGGCTGGAGGCGTACGGGCCGCTCACCGCGGACCCGGAGGCGGTGCACTCGGCCGACTGGGACCGGGCTCGCGCCGAGGTCACGGACCGGCTCGAAGAGGCCCTGCCACGCGCGGAGGTCGACTCCGCCTACGCGGCATGGCTGCCGTACGCCGACACCGAGCCGGCGGAGGCGCTCGCGGCCGGCTCGGGCTGGGGCGCACTCGAAGTGCTGCGCGCCGGGTACAAGCTGCCGGGCACGCCGTTCGACGAGTCCACGCTCGGGGAGGAGCAGGCGCCCTGGGTGGAACTGCTGACCAGTGGCATGCTGCCGGTGCCCGGCACCGCCGTACCGCCGGGCCCCACGCTGGTGGCGCCGCACTGGCGGGACATGCTGGAGACCGCGCTGGACGAGCCGCTCACCGAGTACCACCTCGGGGTCGCGCAGTGGCACGCCGGGGATCTGGCCCAGGCGGTACGGAGCTGGGAGCGCGGGCTGCGCAGGGCGACCTCGCGATGGCCGCTGCTGCGCTGTCTGGCCGTCGCCGACCAGCAGGGCGGACACCCCCACCGCGCCGCCGACCACTACGCGGCGGCCTTTGACTCGCTCTGCCAGGACGTCGCGGGGAACGCCGACGCTGAGCGGAACGACTCTGCGGGGAACGTCGCCGCAGGGAACGATGTCGCAGGGAACGACTCTGCGGGGAACGACGGAGGATGGACCGCTGTTACGGCCGCGCTCGGCCGCGAGACGCTCGACGCGCTGCTGGCGGTGGACCGTACCGGCGAGGCACGCGGGGTGTGGGAGCGGCTGCCCTCGGACGTACGGCGGAGCGGCGCCTTCCGGTTCGCCGAGGCCCGGCTGCTGGCCGCCGAGGGCGAGAAGGAGGCGGCTCGCGCCCTCTTCGACGCCGGTTTCGAGGTACCGGATCTGCGGGAGGGCGCCGAGACGCTGGGCGAGGTGTGGGCGGGGATCACGGACGAACCGCTGCCGGACGCCTATGAGTTCCGGATGCGGTCGACGGGCTGAGCCCTGACGCCATGGGCCCCGGTGTCGTGAGCGCCGGGGCCACGGGGCCGGTGTCGCGGGGCCGGCGTCATGGGGCCCGGTGTCACGGGCCCGGTGTTGTGAGGCGAGGTGCTGTGAGGCCAGGTGCCGTGAGGCCCGATGCCGCGCACCGGGCCGGGCTCGGCGGTCAGGCCCCCTGGGCCGCTCTGCGGTCGACGTACTCGAAGACCGAACCGTCGGGGTGCACGGCGATCAGATTGCGCCCCACCGGGGTCGGCACCGGGCCCGCGAGGACCTGGGCGCCGACCTCGCTGAGGATCGTGAGCGCCTCGTCGACGTCCTTGACGGCGATGGTCGCCGTGACTTTGCGCAGCACCTCGATCTCGGACTCGGGGCCGCTCATCAGCAGGAAGCAGCCGACGGCGGCGACCGAGACCCCGCCGCGCTCGAAGCGGAGCGCGGGGCTTCCGGTGAGCCGTTCGTAGAACACCACCGAGCGGTCGAGGTCGTCGACGCAGATGCGCAACGTGGTTCCCAGGATTTCCATACGGATCAGGTTAGTTGGCGAGGGCGGGCCAGGAGATCGATTCAGACGCGGCAGAGGATCTCGCCGTGCGGGACCATGAACCAGCCGTCCTGGGCCCCGCCCCACTCCCGCCAGGCCTCCGCGATCTCCGCCAGTTCCGGGCGTGTCGTGTGCCCGCCGCCGACCGCCCGTCCGGCGTAGTCCGACGCGGTCGTACGGTCCGCCCACAGCCCGCTCCACCAGGCACGCTCGTCGGGCGTGGCGAAGCACCAGGTGCCCGCGGTGGCGGCGATGCCGGTGAATCCCGCCTGCCGCGCCCAGGAGAGCAGTCGCCGCCCGGCCTCCGGCTCACCGCCGTTGGCGCGGGCGACCGTACGGTACAGCTCCAGCCAGCCGTCCAGCCCGGGGACGGCGGGGAACCAGGCGAAGGCGCCGAAGTCCGCGTCGCGCGCCGCGACGACACCGCCCGGCCTGCACACCCGGCGCATCTCGCTCAGCGCCCGCACCGGATCGCCGACATGCTGGAGGAGCTGGTGGGCGTGGACGATGTCGAAGGAGTCGTCGGGGAAGTCCAGTGCGTGGACATCGGCGACCGCGAAGCGGACATTGTGTGCGCCGGCCGCCTCGGCGGTCTCCTGTGCCTGGCGGAGGACATCCGCGGAGGCGTCCACGGCGGTCACCGTGCCGGGCGCGACGAGCGCGGCCAGATCGGCGGTGATGGTGCCGGGGCCGCATCCCACATCGAGTACGTCCTGGCCCGGCCGCAGCTCGGTGAGCAGATACGCGGCCGAGTTGGCGGCAGTACGCCAGCGGTGCGAGCGCAGCACGGACTCGTGGTGGCCGTGGGTGTAGACGGCGGTCTCCTTCGGCATGGCCGGTCCTCTCTCACTCGGTGGTCCGGCCACGGTACGCTGCCATGTCGGATGATGAGACCCGCGTCTCGCTATATGGTCCTGGCTGGCTTCGGCCGGTTCGTACGCGCCCACTCCTCCCGCGTGAGCGCGTACGCCACATCGCCGTGTTCCGAGCCCGCGATGGTCTCCGGCCACTCCTCGAAGAACGTACGGACGTATCGCAGCCCGGCCTTCTCCAGCACCCGGCGCGACGCGGTGTTCACCGTCATGGTCTGCGCGGTGATCCGTTCCGTACCGAGACCGGTGAACGCCTTGTGGACGAGAGCGTGCGCGCCCTCCGTGGCGAAGCCGCGCCCCCAGGCCGTCCGGCGCAGCCGGTACCCCAACTCGACCACGGCCCAGCCCGGTTCGCTCTCCGGCTCCAGACAGAACCAACCCAGCCACTCGCCCGAGGCGCTCTCCTCGGCGGCCCAGAAGCCGCGCCCGAGGAGCCGAGGCAGGGTCTCGTACCGGACGGTGTCCCGGGAGACGGGCCGGCCGGAGTCGATGAACCGCCGTACGCCCGGGTCGTTTTCGAGCGAGACCACCCGGTCGAGGTCGTCCTCGGTGAGGGGACGCAGGCGCAGCCGGGGGGTTTCCAGGAAGAATCGCGTGGGCATGGCGCGATCCTGAGCCGGGGACACCGCTCTGTCCACCGTATATCCGTGGGCTTCCACCGAGGCTTCCACCGGGGCTTCGACGGAAACTTCCACGGAGAGTCCACGAGGGCTCTCACCGGCTCAGAGCAGCGACTGCGGGCGGTAGACCGTGAGGGCCTCCGGTACCTTGTCCAGCACCAATTCCCGCGGCGCCTCGGCCACTTCGCCGTCGAAGGCCAGCGGTGTGCCCGGGGCGATGCCCGTGATCCGCAGCCGGGTCCTGCGCTGTGCCGTGTGTACCGGGGAGCGGCTCAGCGGGCCCGCGAGGGCGGCGGCGAGCAGACGCAGGCCGGGGGCGCGGCCGCCGTGGACGACCCGTACGTCCAGCAGACCGTCGGCCAGATCGCGCCGGTGGCCCGGGGTGGGGCCCATCCGCTCGTACAGCGCGTTCCCCGCGAACAGCAGCCACAGCGAGCGCCGCCGGCCCTCGAACTCGGCCTCCAGCGGCCGCCCTTCGCGCAGCACGGTCAGTGCAGCGAGGACCCCGGCCGGCCAGCCGCCGATCCTCGGCGCCCAGCGCTCGCGCACCCGTACCAGCTCGGGATAGACCCCCAGACTGAAGGTGTTGAGGAAGCAGCCCGCCGCCGAGCCGTCCGGGCCCGGGGCGAAGCGGCCCAGGTCGACCCGGACGGCGTCGCCCGCCACCATGGCACGGCAGGTGTCCTGGACCGTCTCCGTCCCCAGGTCGTACGCGAAGTGGTTGAGCGTGCCGCCGGGGAAGACGGCCAGGGGCAGACCGTGCCGGGCGGCGGTGTCAGCGGCCCGGTTCACCGTACCGTCGCCGCCGAGGACCCCGAGGGCACGGCAGCGGCCCGCGGCCTTCTCCAGCTCCGCGGCCACCTCGTCCGGCCCGCACTCCACGACCTCCGCGAACGGCAGCGTGTCCCGCAGCGGCGCGGCGGCGCCGGACGATCCCGAGGCCCGGTTGACCACGACGACCAGGCCCTGGCCGCCGGGCAGCGCGGGAGCCTCCGTGTGCGGCCGTCCGGGCGGCGGGAGCTGCGCACGGGTCGGTACGATCCCGCGTACGGCGAAGGCCGCGCCCACCCCGAGCGCCGCGCCCGCCAGCACATCGCTCGGATAGTGCACCCCGGTGTAGATCCGGGACAGGGCCACGGAGGCGGCCAGCGGGGCGACGGCCGCGCCCCAGCCCTTCGACTCCAGCGCCACCCCGGTCGCGAAGGCCGCCGCGGAGGCCGCGTGCCCGGAGGGGAAGGACGTGGTCAAGGGCTGACGCTTCAGCCGTCGTATCACCGGTACGCCGTCGAGGAGCGGGCGGCTACGGCCCACCGCCCGCTTGCCCACCGTGTTGACGGCGGCCGAGGCGAGCCCGAGCGAGGCCACCCCGCGCAGGGCGGCCCGGCGCGAACGCGCGTCGCGCCCCAGGGCGGCGATGCCGAGGGCGGCGCCGAACCAGAGCAGTCCATGGTTGGCGCTCCGGCTGAGGCGGGGCAGTACGGGGCCCGCGCCCGGCCAGCGGCGCGCGGCGAGCGAGCGGAAGGCGCGCTCGTCCCAGGAGCGGAGCAGCGCGGCGATCGGGGCGCGGGGTTCGGGGCGTGCGGTGGTCTCCAGCATGGGACGCGGGTACCCGGCTGACGGTACGGCCAAGCGGGCGGACACCGCTTTGGGGGGTTCCGCTCCGGGCGCGGCCCGGGAAGCACCAGGTCACAAACCTCCGTAACCTCCGTACAAAGGACTCGGATCAAGGGCTCGGATCAAGGACTCGCCCCACAGGGCTCGGGCCCCGCAGACGGCTCAGGCGCCACATGGGGCCCGGGCGCCACATGGGGTACGGAGTCGGGACAGGCGGGAGGTGGGCGGTATGCGGCGGACGGCTTCCGAGGGCCGTGGCCCCGTCCGGTTCGGCCCGCCCTTCCCCGAGGCGGGGCTGCCCGCGCTGCCCGGACTGGCCGACGCCTGCGCGGCGGCCACCGTACGCACTGGACCCGAACCGCCCGGCGGTGGCGCGGCGCTGCGCAAGGCGGCCTGCGGGTACTGGTCGCGGCGCGGGCTCCACTGCGATCCCGAGGGCGTGGCCGTCGCGCCCGGCGCGCAGCCGCTGCTGTTCGCGCTGCTCGCGGCGTACGACGGAGAGGTGCTGATGCCGAGGCCCTGCCCGGCCTGGTGGTCTCCGCAGGCGCGGCTGCTGGGCCGGCCCGCCTACCAGGTGCCGGCCCCGGCGGAGGCGGGCGGGGTGCCCGATCCGTACGCCCTGCTGGAGACGGTCCGCAGGGTACGGGCCGAGGGCGGCACCCCGAGAGTGCTGCTGCTCTGCCCGGCCGACGACCCCACCGCGACCGTCGCCCCGCCCGAACTGGTGCGGGAGGCCTGCGAGGCGGCGGTCGGCGAGGGGCTGCACATCATCAGCGACGAGACCTGGCGCGACACACTGTTCCGGCCGCACGAGACGGTGCTGCTCAGCCCGGCCGAGATGTGGCCCGACGAGGTCGTCGTCGTCCATGACGCGGTGGGTTCGCTGCTTCCGGCCGCCTGGCCGATGGCCTGCGCCCGCTACCCCGCGACCGGCGAGGGGGCGGCCCTGCGGGCCAGAACGCTCGACATCCTCACCGCGCTCGGCGCGCTGGTCGCGGGACCTGTGGCGGCCGCCGCGGCGTTGGCGCTGGACGAGCCGGACGTGGTCGGTGAGCGGGCACGGGCCGCCGCCGGGCTGTACACGCGCGTGGGCGCCGCCGCCCATCACGCGGTGCTCGTCTCCGGCGCCCTGGCCCGGCCCCCGGAGGCGGGCCGCCATCTCTACGCCGACCTCGGCCCGCTCCGCGCGCGGCTGGCGGAGCGCGGGGTGACCGACTCCATGGATCTGGAGAACCATCTGAGCGAGCGCCTCGGCACCCCCGCGCCGGGCGGCCACCGCTTCGGCGACGAACTGGGCGCGCTGCGCGTACGCCTGTCCACGGCCCCGCTCCTCGGGCCGACCCCCGCACACCGCCTGGAGTCCCTCATGGCGTCGGCGCCTCTGGAACTCCCGCATGTGGAGCGGGCGCTGACCGATTTCACGGCGGCCTTCGCCGAACTGCGCTGAGCCGTCGCCGAATTGGGAACGGGGCCGGGAACGGGAACGTTGCCGAGGGGCGCGAGTCGGCCCGTACCGCGTGAGCTGTTCGTACCGCGTGCGCAGCCGCGTACCGCGTGGGCTGTTCCGTATCGCTCAGATCCCCGTACCGCGCGCGGCGCCCCGGACAGCTCAGGCCTCCGTACCGCTCAGGTCTCCTGGCCCTCCGGGCACTGCGGTCCCTCCGTGTCCGGGCCGTCCGGCCTCGCCGGGCCGCGCACCTTGCGCCAGAGCGCCGGGGCCCCGCTCAGGACCACCGTCAGCAGCACCGCCGCGAGCACGCCCTCCCACGGCTTCGCGAAGAGCGAGCCGCCCAGGACCCCGATGAGCTGGTATGTCGCCGCCCAGGCCAGACAGGCCGGGATGTCGCCGCGGGCGAAGCGGCGCAGCGGCCAGTCCGCCAGCAGGCAGGCCAGCATCACCGGGATACGGCCCGCGGGGACCAGACGGGACAGGACCAGGACCGTCACCCCGTGCTCGCGGAGCTTGACCCGCGCCTGTTCCTGGCGGTCGGGCGGGGCGTACCGGCGCAGCGCCTCCAGCCAGCGCGAGCCGTTCTTCGAGCCGATCCCGCGCCGCCCCAGCCAGTAGAGCGCCAGATCGCCGAGGAAGGCCGCGCCGGCCGCCACCAGGAAGACATCGAGCATGGCGAGCGGGCTCGTCTGATGGAACGCCACCACCGCCGCCGAACTGACCACCGCCCCCGTCGGCACCACCGGCACCAGCGAACCCAGCGCCACCAGCAGGAACACCGACGGATAACCGACGGCCTGCTGGGTCGACTCGGGCGGCAGCTCGGCCAGCCGGGATATGACCCCGTCGATCACAGCACCGCCCCCGGCCGCACACTCTCGCCGTGCCTGAGCAGATGGACGGTCACCCCGGGCGCGAGCGTGGCCGCCTTCCGTACGAACTCGTCGCCCGGCGCGTAGAACTCATGGGGACGCACACCGTCCAGACCGATCGGCCAGTACGTCCCGAAATGCACCGGTACGGCCGCGCGCGGCGCCAGTCGGGCCAGCGCCTGTGCCGCGCGCCCGGCGTCCAGATGGTGCGGCCCGAGATGCGGACCCCAGCCGCCGACCGGCAGCAGCGCCACATCCACCGGACCCACCGCGTCCGCCATCGTGTCGAAGAGCCCGGTGTCACCGGCGAAATAGGTCCGTGACTCACCGCTGATCACATAGCCGAGCGCGGGGGAGCGGTGCGGCCCGACCGGCAGCCGCCGTCCGTCGTGCTCCGCGGGTACGGCCCGTACCCGCAGCGCCCCGATCTCCACCTCGTCACCCGCGTCGACCTCGGTGATCCGCAGCCCGGCCGGATTCCTGCGCGCGTCGAGCCGTCTGAGCGAGGGGACGGAACGGTCGGCGCCGCGCGGCAGGATCAGCCGGGTGCCCGGGGCCAGCCGGGCCAGTGAGCGCGGGTGCAGATGGTCGGAGTGGAGGTGCGAGACCAGCACCGCGTCGGCGACCGTCGCCTCCGGCGGCGGAACCGGCCCGAGGCGGCGGCGGAGATGGGCCAGCCTGCGGACGAACACCGGATCCGTCAGCACCCGGACCCCGGAGTCCTCGACCGTGCAGGTGGCATGGCCCCACCAGGTGATGACTGTTCCCAACCCGACCTCAGCTCCGCCCTCCGTACCGCTCCCGGCGCCGGGCACGGTCTCCGTACCCGCTCCGTACCCGGCCAGCGTACGGTGGCGGCCCGTCCGGCGTACGGCGGCCGGCCGGTCGGCGTACGGTGGCGGCCTGTCTCGCGGGCTGGATGCGCCCCGTTCGCGCCCTGCCGCCCGCCGGGTACGCGCCTGCCGCTCGGGGGCGCGCGCGGAGTAGGGTCTGCGCACGAGGCCGGGCGCCGTGCGCGGGCGCGGGCGCGGGAGTGGGGGGACTGCCATGGGTGACATCCGGAACGACGGTGACATCCGCGACGACGGTGCCGTCCGGGACGACGTACGGGTCGCCGTGATCGCCAGCCTGACGCCCCTGGAGGAACTCGACAGCGATCCCTTCCTGGTGGACACCCGCGGCCAGCACGACATGTGCGCGCGCTGGGCCGAGGACAAGGGCTATGTCGTCACAAGACAGCTCCTGCTCTACGGGCTGCGGCCCAACCACCTCGGGGTGTGGGTGGATGTCGACGACGGGGTGGTCGACCTGTTCGTCGCCGCCAACGACCGGGTGCTCGACCGGGCGTTCACCTCGGTGCGGGACTTCGCCGAGGAGTGCGAGCGCAGGGGCGTACGGCTGGAGACCGTCGGGCTGGACGAACCGCGGTACGACGCGGCCATGAAGGCCGGGGTCCACCGCAGGCTGTCGATGCCGACGGCGGGCTACGACGGCTGCTGACGCCCGGCGCCCGTCCCGGAACGCCCCACTCCCGTCCCGGAATCCCTGGCGCCTGTCCCGGAAAGCGCATTGACTCTTCCGGAACGCTCACCGCCAGTTCCGGAACGCTCATCGCCCTTTCTGGATCGTGCGGCGCGCTGTGCGAGGCTGGGCCGGAGCCCGTGCGGTGTACGGGCCCGGACGTGAGGTGACAGCGGAGTGCTCAGGGGGCGGTGGCGTACGACGGGCAGGGCCCTGCTGCGGGTGATCGTGGTGTGGGCGGTGTCCACGGTGACGATGCTGGTGCTCGCCGGGATCCTGCCGCAGTTCCGGCTCCAGTCCGGCGACGGCGAGAGCATCACCAAGCTCGCGCTGACCGCGGCCTGCGGCGCGGGCGCGTTCGGACTGCTCGGCGCGCTGGTCTGGCCGCTGCTCGTACGGGCGTTGCTGCTCGTGCCCGCGCTGGTCCTCGGTCTGCTGGTGTTCTTCCTCAACGGCTCGCTGCTGCTGCTCGCGCTCCGGCTGGTCCCGGTCGGCCAGGGCGCGGCCAACGCGGAGACCGCGGTGGTGGTCGCCGCCGTGATGTCCGCCGTCGCCTCCGCGACCTCCACGGCTCTCGCGGTCGGGGACGACGACGCCTACCGGCGCAGACTCTCGCGCCTCGCCGACCGGCGGCGGCGCAGAAGCGGCGAGGACGGCCGGCACACCGGGGAGCCCGGTACGGTCTTCCTCCAGCTCGACGGGGTCGGCCACCGTGTGCTGTTGGACGCGGTCGCGGACGGGGTGATGCCTCATGTCGCCGCGTGGCTGGGGGAGCTGCCCGCCCATCGGCCCACCCACCGGCTGACCCCCTGGCGTACCGACTGGTCCAGCCAGACCGGCGCCAGCCAGCTCGGCATCCTGCACGGCTCCAACCACGACATCCCCGCCTTCCGCTGGTACGAGAAGGACAGCGGCCGGATCATGGTCAGCAACCGGCCCGCGAGCGCCGCCGTCCTCCAGCAGCGGGCCATCCGGCGCACCGGGGACGGCGGGCTGCTCACCCTCGACGGCGCCAGCCGGGGCAATCTGTTCAGCGGCGGCGCGGACCAACTCGCCCTGGTGCTCTCGATGGCGGCGCGGCGCGGCCGGGCCAACCGCTCCCGGGCCGGCTACTTCGCCTACTTCTCCGACCCGGCCAACGCCGTGCGTACCGTGGTCTCGTTCGTCGCCGACGTCGGCCGCGAGATCGGGCAGTCGACCCGGGCACGGCTGCGCGGCGACCGGCCGAGGGTCGGCCGGGGCGGGCTCTATCCGCTCATCCGGGCCTTCGCGACCGTGGTCGAGCGGGACGTGGTGGTCGCGGCGGTGCTGGGCGACATGCTGGCCGGCCGGACCGCCGTGTACGCCGACCTCGTCGCGTACGACGAGGTCGCCCACCACTCCGGGCCGCACAGCAGGGACGCCGCCCAGGTCCTGCACCGTCTCGACCGCGCGGTCGGCCTGATCGCGGAAGTCGCCGAGCACGCGCCCCGCGCCTACCGGATCGTGCTGCTCTCCGACCACGGCCAGAGCCCCGGGGCGACCTTCGAGAGCGTCTACGGACTCACCCTCAGGGACCTGGTGCGCGCGGGCTGCGGACTGCCCGTGCCGCGCAGGGCCGTACGCACGAGGAGCGGGGCCGAGGCGCGCGACGCCGCTCGGCACGCCGTACGCAGCGCGCTGCACCGGCCGGTGCGTGAGGGCGCCGAGGAGAAGCCCGCGCCGGGTTCGGACCCGGTCGTGCTGGCTTCCGGCAATCTCGCGCTGATCTCCTTCCCGGACGTACCGGAACGGATGAGCCGCGAGCAGATCGACCGGCGCCACCCGGCGCTGCTGCGGACCCTGGCCAGCCATCCGGGGATCGGTTTCCTGCTGGTACGGAGCGAGGAGCACGGCTCGGTGGTGCTCGGGCCCGGCGGGGCGGAGGTGCCGCTCGCGGAGCTGGACGACAGCGGGCCGCTCGCGCACATGGGACCCGGCGCGGCCGATGCCGTACGGCGCACCGACGCGTTCCCGCATGTCGCGGACATCATGGTCAACTCGATGTACGACCCGGAGACCGGGCAGGTGCACGCCTTCGAGGAGCAGATCGGTTCGCACGGCGGGCTGGGCGGCGAACAGTCGCGGGCCTTTCTGCTGTCACCGCTGACGCTCTCCGCGCCGCTGACGGAACCGCTGCCGGGCGGGGACCGCACCGGCCGGTACGACGCCGGACCCGCCGCGGGACCCGCCGCCGGACCCGACGGCGAACTCCACCGCGAACCCGGCCGCGAACTTGTCGGCGCCGAGCAGGTGCACCGGGTGCTGCGGCGATGGCTGCGCGAGGCGAGCGGGCCCCAGGTGCCGCTCGAAGCGGCCCCCGACGGCACCGCGAACGTCCCCGCCGGCGTGGCGAACGTACGGTCCGCCGAGGCACAAACGGCCGAGGACGAAGGGGACCGGGCCTAGTCCACCTCCCCCATGCGAGCGGTTTCCGCCGGTAGCAGGACGCGCCACGGCGGTTCCTGGGCAGAGGACGCATGTCCAGGAGGTCGTGCCCATGTACCATGCCGCGCCCGCTGTCACCCGTGCCGCAGCTGTCCGTGCTGCCGCCGCGCGGCGGGCCGTGCTGGTGACGCTGCTGGTACTGATCGCCTTTCTGG
>NZ_LATD01000106.1 GCF_000981895.1 Streptomyces odonnellii
AGCGTCATATGTGGAGAAGAGGCCGGGGCGGGGGTGGCGGCGGACGCCGGTGCGGTCCCCGCTGCCTGTGGCAGGGTGACCAGCGACAGGGCCAGCAGGACGAGCGCGATCATGGTGCGGGACACAAGGCGCACGATCCAGTCCTCTCTCGGGGCGCCCGGAGACGCCGGCTGAGGTACGCGTACGTGGGGGAGCGCGGAACGAGGCGGCACACGGATCACGTTCGGCTGTTTTCGAACAGGGCGCCAGCCGAAGCGTCAGGGGTAGTGAACATCGGAGGTTTCAAGGGGTCAAGGGATGGCGCAGCGCGGTTTTCCCGCGGGCACGCCGAAGCCGCGCTCAGCGGGGTGCGGGGGCTGAGCGCGGCGGTGAGCGTATGTGTCAGTGTTCGGCAGGTTGTGCGGCGCTGGTCAGCGCTGCGGTACGGGGAACGCCACCGGGCTGCGGTGGCCCGCCCGGTTCACCGCGCGGACACCGAAGAAGACATTGTCCTTGGACAGGTCCACGGTGTGGCTCGTCGGACCTTCGGCCTCGATGACATCTGTCCACTCCGGCTCGGTCGTCTCGCGCCACACGACCTCGTACCCGGCCAGATCGGGCTCCGTACCGGCATCCCACACCAGCTCCGTGGAGTTGGTCAGCGAGCTGGTGACGATCTTCACCCCGCGCGGGGTGGCCGGGGCCTGGGCCAGGGTCCACAGGACCGCGCCATTGACCCGGGCCACCCGGGCGATATAGGCGAAGTCGCAGAACTCGGGCAGGTCGCCGTACTGCTGCCCGTCCTCCACCCGTACGTCCTGGTGCTGGTGCGCGTAGTCCTCGGTCGGCTCGGTGAAACGGGCCGCCGCATAGCCGTTTTCGAGGAAGGGGATGTGGTCGCCACCGCGCAGATAGCGGTCGCGGCGGTAGATCACCCGGACATTCATGCCGGTGGCGTCGTTGTTGGCGACATCGCGGACGAAGCGTGCGAGCTGACGGGTCGCCGAGTCGTTCTCGCCGCCGACCGAGCGGCGGACATTGGCCTCCTCCGGGGTCTCGGCGGTCGGCACGCCCTCCGCGAACAGCCGCACGCTGTACGGGTCGCGGGTGCCGTCGTCGGCCCGGGGGCTGCCGACGATGTCGTTGGTGAACATGCCCAGGACATTCGTCCCCGCGGCCTTGAACTGCCCCGCCATGTACTCGGCGCCGTACAGTCCCTGCTCCTCGCCCGCGACGGCGGCGAAGACAATGGTCGCGGCCGGCCGCCGCTTCGCCATGACGCGCGCCAGCTCCATGGCCACCGCGACACCCGAGGCGTCGTCGTCGGCGCCCGGGGCGTCGCTGGTCGCGTCCATGACGTCACTGGCGCGTGAGTCGTAGTGGCCGGAGACCACATAGACCCGGCCGGGGTCGACCGAACCGCGCAGGGTCGCCACGACATTGGTGATACGGGTCGCCACCGGGATCCGCGAGGCGGGTTCCTGGATGTACGACTGGAGCTCGACGGTCATCCGGCCGCCGGAGGCCGCCGCGTACCGCTTCAGCTCATTGAATATCCAGTCGCGGGCGGCACCGATACCACGCTCGGGGTCGTCCTGGATGGAGAGTGTGTGGCGCGTTCCGAACGCGGCGAGCCGGCGCACGGTCGCCTCGATCCGGTCGCGGGAGACCTCTCTGAGCAGCTCCCGCAGTTCGCGGTCGGGAGCCTGGGCGGTGGCGGGGCGGTCTCCGGTGTGCCGCCCGGCCGGGGTGCCCGTGGGGGCGGCGGCCTGGGCCACCGACGGCACGCCGCCGACCACGGCGGTCGCGACGGTGGCGGACAGGACGGCCCTCCGGGGCATCCCTGTGGGGTGCTGGGGCATGGCGGGTCCCTTCCACGGTGCGTGTATGACATGGCACTGGCGTTCCATGGTCATGGACAGGCCAACCTCGCACAAGGTCGCCCGGTGGCAACTGGGCGCTCTTGTGGGGTGCTTGACAAGGTCTAGACCTTCCCCTTCAATCCAAGCGGAATCGTCCGACGCGCCGTCGGCGCGAAGAGGGGAAAGCAACCGCAGATGCCAAGACAATCCTTCAGGGGTCTTTCGCTCGCACGCTCCGCAGTCGTGCTGGCTGTCGGCGCGCTCTTCGCCACTCTGTTCGCCGTCCCCGCCTCCGCCGCCGATCCGGTGGGCCAGATCACCGGGCTGGGCGGCAAGTGCGTGGATGTGGCCGGCGCGAGCAACGCGAACGGCACTCCCGTACAGCTTTACGACTGCAATGGCAGCGCTGCCCAGAGCTGGACCGTCGCGGGCGACGGCACCCTGCGCGCGCTGGGCAAGTGTCTGGACATCGTCGACCGAGGCACCGCCGACGGCTCGCTCGTCCAGCTCTGGGACTGCGGCGGCGGCGCGAACCAGAAGTGGGTCGTCAACTCCGCCCGCGACATCGTCAATCCGCAGGCGAACAAGTGCCTGGACGTCAAGGACCGCAGCACCGCGAACGGTGCGAGGCTCCAGATCTGGACCTGCACGGGCCAGTCGAACCAGAAGTGGACCGCGGCCGGCACCACCCCTGGCGGCGGCAACCCGTCGGGCTTCGTGGTCAGCGAGTCCCAGTTCAACCAGATGTTCCCGAGCCGGAATCCCTTCTACACGTACAGCGGGCTGACCGCCGCGCTGAGCGCGTACCCGGGCTTCGCCAACTCCGGCAGTGACACGGTCAAGCGCCAGGAGGCCGCGGCCTTCCTCGCCAATGTCAGCCACGAGACCGGCGGTCTGGTGCATGTGGTGGAGCAGAACACCGCGAACTATCCGCACTACTGCGACGCCGGCCAACCGTACGGCTGCCCGGCCGGTCAGGCTGCGTACTACGGGCGTGGTCCGATCCAGTTGAGCTGGAACTTCAACTACAAGGCCGCGGGTGACGCGCTGGGCATCAACCTGCTCGCCGACCCGTGGCGCGTCGAGCGCGAGTCGGCCGTCGCCTGGAAGACCGGCCTCTGGTACTGGAACACCCAGAACGGTCCGGGCACCATGACCCCGCACAACGCGATGGTGAACCAGGCGGGCTTCGGCCAGACCATCCGCTCCATCAACGGCTCGCTGGAGTGCGACGGGCGCAACCCGGCGCAGGTCCAGAGCCGTGTGACCAACTACCAGCGCTTCACGCAGATCCTGGGCGTCGCGCCGGGCAACAACCTCTACTGCTGAGCCCCTGCTCGGTCCTCGTACGTCGTACGTGAGTTGAGATGCGCGGTCCCGGAACCCCGGGGCCGCGCATCCGCGTTCAGTCGTGCGGCGGGGTGCCCGTCACAAGATGGTCGGCGTGGTTGAGGGCCTCGATCGCCAGCCTCCGCAGATGCCCGTCCCGCAGGGTGTACACCGAGCGGCGGCCGTCCTTGCGTACCTGCACCAGACCCGCGAGCCGCAGTTTCGCGAGATGCTGGCTGACCGCCGGGCGGGCCGCCCCGCAGATCTCGGTCAGTGTGTTCACATCGGCCTCGCCCCGGGTCAGCGACCAGACGAGATGGAGCCGGGTGGGATCGGCGAGCAGGGCGAAGACACCGGCCGCCGCGTCGAATTGCGGGGCGCCAGGAGTGTGCTGCTGCAACTCGGGCGCAACTGAGGACGGATTGCTCGCTGGCATCTTCCCATCGTAGGGCCCCCAGGCCCTGTCCTGGCCGGGATTCCGGCTCGACAGGTGCATTGGTGCGCGCTTAAATACCTATGGGTGATGACACCCGCGGTGCCGCTGTCTCCGGCCGTCTCCGACGACACCCTCGACGCCCGACAGGAGAGCCACGCGTGAACGAACGCCATGAGCACCTTCGTACCCCGGCGCCGCCGTATGCCCACGGCCACGCCCACGGTCACGGTCGTGGCGCGGGCCGTCTGTCGCATCTGCGGCACCGGGCGGCCCATCTGCTGAAACCGCATTCCCACGAGACGGCCGACAAGATCGACTCCACGATGGAGTCGTCGGCCGAGGGCATGCGGGCCCTGTGGATCTCGCTGGCCGTGCTCGGCGCCACCGCGGTCCTGCAGACCGTGGTCGTCGTGCTGTCCGGCTCGGTCGCCCTGCTCGGCGACACCGTCCACAACGCCGCCGACGCGCTGACCGCGCTGCCCCTGGCGGTGGCGTTCGTCCTCGGCCGCCGCGCGGCGACCCGCAGCTACACCTACGGCTACGGCCGCGCCGAGGACCTGGCCGGTATCGCCATCGTGCTCACCATCGCGGCCTCGGCCGCGCTCGCCGCGTACCAGGCCGTCGACCGGCTGCTGAACCCGCGGGACATCTCCCATCTGGGGCTTGTCGCCGTCGCCGCGGTCATCGGTTGCGTCGGCAACGAGTGGGTGGCCCGCTACCGCATCCGTGTCGGGAACCGGATCGGCTCGGCCGCGCTGGTCGCCGACGGCCTGCACGCCAGGACCGACGGCTTCACCTCGCTGGCCGTCCTGCTGGGCGCGGCGGGCGCGGCCATGGGCCAGCGGTGGGCCGACCCGGTCGTCGGCCTGCTGATCACCGCCGCCATCCTGCTGGTGCTCAAGGACGCCTGCCGTGAGGTCTTCCGCCGGGTCATGGACTCCGTGGACCCGGCACTGATCGATACCGGCGAGGCCGCCGCGCGCCGGGTCCCCGGGGTCCTCGCGGTGACCGAGCTGCGGATGCGCTGGATCGGCCACCGGTTGCGGGCCGAGGTCACCGTCGAAGTGGACGGGAACCTGGGCGTACGGCAGGCGCACGAGGTGGCCGTCGAGGTGGAGCACGTCCTGCTGCACTCGGTACGCCGGCTCACCGCCGCCCTGGTGCACACCGATCCGGCCGCTGCCTCGGGAATTGACGACCCGCACAGGAGACTGGCCCACCACGCGGTATGAGCAGCACCACGCGACAGCACCACGCGACACAAGCCCGACCACGCAAGCCGGACCACGCCGGCGTGAGCCCGACCACGCCGGCACAAGCCCGACCACGCCGCATGAGCGCGGAACCCCTGCGGCCAGCCGTCGGCCGTGAACGCCCGCGTAGCACCCGCCCGGTCCCCGGTACGCCGCGGCCTGGTCCCCCGCCCACCGCGGCGGATACCGTCCGGGGATGCCCGACTTCGCCCCCTCCTCGCCCGCGTTCCTCGCCGACCCCTACCCCGCCTACGCCGAGCTGCGGGCCCGTGGCCGCGCCCACTACTACGAGCCCAGCGACCAGTGGCTCGTCCCGCACCACGCGGATGTGTCGGCGCTGCTGCGGGACCGCCGCCTCGGCCGCTCGTACGGGCACCGCTTCACCCACGAGGGGTTCGGCAGGACCCCGCCGCCGCCCGGCCGTGAGCCGTTCCACGAGCTGAACGACCGCGGGATGCTCGAACTGGAGCCGCCGGACCACACCCGGATCCGCCGCCTGGTCTCCAAGGCGTTCACCCCGCGCACCGTCGAGCGGCTGAGGCCGTATGTGCACCGACTCGCCGCCGGTCTGGCGGGGCGGCTCGTGGCCGAGGGCGGCGGCGATCTGCTCGCCACCGTCGCCGAACCCCTGCCGGTCGCCGTGATCGCCGAGATGCTCGGCGTCCCGGAGGTGGACCGGCCGCTGCTGCGGCCCTGGTCGGCGGCGATCTGCGCGATGTACGAGCTGAACCCGTCGCCCGAGACGGCCCGCCGCGCGGTCACCGCCTCCCTGGAGTTCTCCACGTATCTGCGCGAACTCATCTCCGTACGCCGCCAGAAGCCCGGCGAGGACCTGATCTCCGCGCTCATCGCCGCCCATGACGACGGCGAGAAGCTGACCGAGGCCGAGATGGTCGCCACCTGCGCGCTGCTGCTGAACGCCGGGCACGAGGCGACGGTCAACGCCACCGTCAACGGCTGGCACGCGCTGTTCCGCAATCCCGCGCAGCTCGCCGCCCTGCGCGCGGACCGGACCCTGCTGCCCACCGCCGTCGAGGAGCTGATGCGCTACGACACCCCGCTCCAGCTCTTCGAACGCTGGGTTCTCGACCCGGTCGAGATCGGCACCGTCACCATTCCGCGCGGCGCCGAGGTCGCCCTGCTGTTCGGCTCCGCCAACCACGACCCGGCCGTCTTCGCCGCTCCCGAAACCCTGGACCTGTCCCGCCGCGACAATCCGCACATCTCCTTCAGCGCCGGAATCCACTACTGCGTCGGCGCCCCGCTCGCCCGTATGGAACTGACCGCGTCCATGACGGCCCTGCTGGACCTGGCCCCCGGACTGAGCCCGGCCGCGGAGCCGGCACGCAAACCGAACTTCGTCATCCGAGGGCTCGAAGCACTGCCGGTCACCGTGTGAGAGGTACGAGGGGTGCGAGAGGTACGAGAGGTACGAGGCGTGCGCGGGGTGTGCGGGGTGTGCGGCCTCGCGCGGGCGGGCCGCGCCGACCCGTCCCCGTACGGTCCAACACGGCGCGCGGCCACCCGTCCCGCGAGGCTGCAATGGACGGGTGACCGCGCCTCCCGACGACTGCCTCGCGCGCAATGAGTGGATCTGCGGCGCCTATCTCTCTAGCCGCCGCACGATCCTCTGGGACGCGGTGCTCGAACACCTCCGGCTGACCTTCTCCGCCGTCCTGCTGAGCCTGCTGATCGCCGTCCCCCTCGCGCTCGCCGCCCGCCGCTGGCGCTGGGCGGGCGCCCCCGTGCTCGCGGTCACGACCATCCTCTACACCATCCCCTCGCTTGCGATGTTCTCCCTGCTGCTGCCGCTGTACGGGCTGTCCGCCTCGCTCGTCGTCGCCGGTCTCGTCCTCTACTCGCTCACCCTGCTCGTACGGAACATCTTGGCCGGACTGCGCGCGGTGCCCGAGGACACCCGGCAGGCCGCCCGCGGCATGGGCTACGGCCCCGTACGGCTGCTGCTCGCCGTCGAGCTGCCGCTCGCGCTGCCCGCCTCCCTGGCCGGACTGCGGATCGCGACCGTGTCCGCGGTCTCCCTCGTCACCATCGGCGCGATCGTCGGCTACGGCGGGCTCGGCAATCTCATCTACGAGGGGATGAACACCTTCTTCAAGGCGCAGGTGCTCACCGCCTCCGTCCTCTGTGTCCTCATCGCCGTCGTCGCCGATCTGCTGCTCCTCGGACTCCAGCGGCTGCTCACCCCCTGGACCAGGGCGGCCCGCGCGTGAACACCCTCGCCGCAGCCTGGGCCTGGCTCACCAGCGCCGCCCATTGGTCGGGCCCCGCCGGCGTCTGGCACCGGCTCGGCGAGCATCTCTATCTGACCGTCGTCTGTCTCGCCCTGAGCTGCGCCGTCGCCCTCCCGGTCGCCCTGGTGCTGGGCCATCTCGGCCGCGGCGGCGCGCTGGCCGTCAATATCTCCAACGCCGGCCGGGCCGTCCCCACGTTCGCCGTCCTCGTCCTGCTGCTCCTCACCCCGGTCGGCGGGTACGGGGACGGGCCGACGATCATCGCGCTGGTCCTGTTCGCGATTCCGCCGCTGCTCACCAACGCCTATGTCGGGATGCGGGGCGTCGACCCCGAGGTGGTACGGGCCGCCCGCGGCATGGGAATGACCGGCCGGCAGCTCCTGTGGCGGGTCGAGGCGCCGCTCGCCCTGCCGCTGATCCTCACCGGGGTACGGATCGCCGCCGTACAGCTCGTCGCGACCGCCACACTCGCGGCCCTGATCGGCGGCGGCGGGCTCGGCCGGATCATCACCGCCGGATTCAATCTCGCCGACACCCCGCAAGTGGTCGCCGGGGCCGTCCTCGTGGCGGTGTTCGCACTGCTGGTGGAGGCGGTGTTCGAGGCGGTGCGGAAGTTCGGCCCGCGGTGGGTCAGGGGCGGCGCCGGGTGAGACCGCTCCGTACCGCCGTCGTGGCCGTCCTGCTGCTGACGGTCACGGCCTGCACCTTCGGACCGTCCCTGGAGCACCGGGGCCGGATCACCGCGCCGCCCGGCAACAGCAGCCATCTCACCATCGGCTCCGCGGGCTTCACCGAGAGCGATCTGCTCGCCGAGATGTACGCGCTGCTGCTCGACCGGGCGGGCTACCACACCCGGATGCTCTCCGTCACCAACCGGGAGATCTACGAACCGGCCCTGGAGAGCGGTCAGATCGATGTCGTACCCGAATACGCGGCGACCTTCGCGGACTGGCTGAACACCAGGACCCATGGCCCTGACGCCCGGCCGGTCGGCTCACCCGACCTCGCCGCGACGATGCGGGCGCTGCGCGCGCTGGCCGAGCCGCGCGGGCTCCTGGTCCTCGCACCCGGCCGGGCCGTCGACCAGAACGCCTTCGCCGTCGCCGCCTCCTTCGCCAGGAAGCACCGGCTGAGGACACTCAGCGACCTGGGCGCGTCAGGGCTGCCGATCAGACTGGCCGCGGGTGACGAGTGCGTACAGCGGCCCTACTGCGCGCCCGGGCTCAAGAAGACCTACGGCATCCGTATCACCGCGATCGACCCCAAGGGCGTCGGGACCACCCCGGCGAAGAAGGCGGTGCAGGACGGCGAGGACCAGATGGTGCTGACCACGACCACCGACGCCACGCTCGGCCAGTTCGGTCTGGTGATCCTCGAAGACGACAAGCACCTCCAGAACGCCGACTACATCGTGCCGGTCGTCAACCGCGCCCGGGCCGGGAGCGCGCGTGCCACCCGGGCACTGGACCGGCTGAACACCGTGCTGACGACCAAGGACCTGGCGTCGCTGAACGAACAGGTCGACAGTTGGCGCAGGCTCCCCGAGGACGTCGCCCGCGCCTATCTGAAGTCGAAGCACCTGATCTGACCGCCGTATCGGCAGGCCCTGTGCGACCGGCGGACCCCGCACGCTACGCGTCCGAGACCGAGTCGAAGTCCACCTCGTCCCGCCCGATGCCCTGCGCGTCCGCGTCGACCGAGCGCCGCAGCGCCTCATGCAGCTTCGCCGGGGTCAGCACCCCCAGAAAGCGCGCCTCGCGCGCCTCGTCCAGGACCGCCACCCAGCCCGCGTCATGCTGGAGCATCTCGCTGAACGCCTGCTTCAGCGGCGACCCCAGCGGCACCCAGGCCTCCATCCTGCTGGCGAAGTCGCCGACGGAACTCCCCTCCCCGGCCCCGGCCAGCGCGTCGGCGGACACCCAGCCGTGCAGCTCGCCCCCGGAGTTCAGCACCACCGCCCAGCGGGCGCCCTCGGCGCGCATCCGGGCCGCCGCGTCCCGCGCCGGCTCGTCGGTGCTGGCCACCGGGGGCTCCTCCAGATCGGCCGGTTCGACGGCGGTGACCGACAGCCGTTTCAGCCCGCGGTCCGCGCCGACGAAGCGCGCCACATACGGGGTGGCGGGGGCGCCGAGGACCGCGGCCGGACTGTCGTACTGCTCGATGTGCCCCTCCCCGTACACCGCGATACGGTCACCCATCCGTACCGCCTCCTCGATGTCGTGCGTCACCATCAGCACGGTCTTGCGCATGGCCGCCTGGAGCTTCAGGAACTCGTTCTGGAGCCGCTCGCGCACCACCGGGTCCACGGCGCCGAACGGCTCGTCCATCAGCAGCACCGGCGGATCCGCGGCCAGGGCGCGCGCCACCCCGACCCGCTGGCGCTGGCCGCCGGATAGCTGCGCCGGATAGCGCGGACCGTACGCCGCGGGGTCCAGCCCCACGAGGTCGAGCAGCTCGGCCGCCCGGGCGCGCGCCCTCGCCCGCTTCCAGCCGATCAGGGCGGGCACGGTCGCGGTGTTGTCCAGGACCGTCCGGTGCGGGAAGAGCCCGACGTCCTGGATGACATAGCCCATGCGCCGGCGCAGCGCGACCGGGTCGACACCGGAGATGTCCCGGCCCTCCACGAAGATCCGGCCCGAGGTCGGCTCGATCAGCCGGTTCACCATCATCATCGTGGTCGTCTTGCCGCACCCCGACGGCCCCACCAGTGTCACCAGCTCGCCCTCGGCGACCTCGAAGGACAGATCACGCACAGCGGCCGTACCGTCCGGATAGACCTTGCCGACCTGCTCGAACCGGATCATGTCCCCACGCTAGAAGCGGACCGGCCGCCGTGCACACCGGGCGGCCCGGTCCGGTGCGCGGTCCGACGGGGGTACGGGCAGGGCCGCGCGGCCCGTGTGCTGAACTGTCCGCCGTGACCGCCCCCGGCCGGGGCGAGCGAGAACAGGAGCACCCCGTGACCAGCTACCGCCAGCCCGGCGTCGTCCTCACCGACCACCGTTTCTCCGTCCCGCTGGACCATGCCGACCCGTCCGGGGAGCGGATCGAGCTCTTCGCCCGTGAGCTCGTCGCCAGCGGCAAGGCGGACACGGACCTGCCGTGGCTGGTCTATCTGGAGGGCGGTCCCGGCTTCGGCGTACGCCGGTTCAACGGCCGGCAGGCCTGGCTCGGCCGTGCCCTCCAGGAATTCCGGGTGCTCCTCCTCGACCAGCGCGGCACCGGCCTCTCCACCCCTGCCAACCGGCAGACCCTGCCCCTGCGCGGCGGCCCGCGCGAGCAGGCCGACTATCTCGCGCACTTCCGCGCCGACTCGATCGTCCGCGACTGCGAGACCATCCGGCCGCGGCTCACCGGCGGCGCCCCCTGGACCGTGCTCGGCCAGAGCTTCGGCGGATTCTGCGCGGTCCACTACCTCTCCACCGCGCCCGAGGGGCTGCGCACCGTTCTGATCACCGGCGGCCTGCCCTCCCTGGACGCCACCGCCGACGAGGTCTACCGCGCCGCCTTTCCCCGGATCGCGCGCAAGGTCGAGGCACACTACGCCCGCTATCCGCAGGACATCGCACGCGCCCGGCGGATCGCGGAGCATCTCGCGGGCCACCGGACCGTACTCCCCACCGGATACGTCCTCACCCCCGAGGCCTTCCAGTCGCTGGGCATCCTGCTCGGCGGCAGCGACGGCAGCCACCAGCTCCACTATCTGCTGGAGAACGCCTTCGTCCGCACGCCCGGGGGCGAGACGCTCTCCGACACCTTCCAGGAGGGCGTGACGGCGGCCCTCTCGTACGCGGGGCACCCGCTGTACGCCGTACTGCACGAGGCGATCTACGCGCAGGACGGCGGGCCCACCGACTGGGCGGCCGAGCGGGTCCGCGCGGAGTTCCCCCGCTTCGACGCGGCCAAGACCCTCGCCGGGGAAGGCCCGTTGTACTTCACCGGCGAGAGCATCCACCCCTGGCACTTCGAGACCGACCCGGCGCTGAGCCCCCTGCGCGAGACCGCCGAGCTGCTCGCGGCCCGTACCGACTGGCCGTCGCCGCACGGCGGCGTCCGGCTGTACGACACCGCGCGGCTCGCCGCCAACGAGGTGCCGGCCGCCGCCCTCGTCTACCACGACGACATGTATGTCGACACCGAACACTCGCTGCGCACCGCGCGGGCGATCCGGGGCCTGCGGACCTGGGTGACGAACGAGTACGAGCACGACGGACTGCGGGCCGGCGCACCGCGCGTACTGGACCGGCTGCTGGCGCTCGCGCGGGGCGAGGACTGAGGGCAAGACCGAGGGGCCGAGGGCTGAGGCCAGGACCGGAGGACCGGGGCCCCGGGCGCGGACCGGGCCGGGCGGCGTCGCCGAGCGTACAAGGACCGGCGGGGTGACAATGACCCCCAGGGGACTGGTGCCACGCTGCGCGCGAGGCGGGAGGTGGTGGACATGCTGCTGCCGGACAGACATCTGGTCGCCGATCTGCTGGCCCGTTACCGGGCCTGGGAACGGCTGGTCCTCGCCGATCCGCTCGACGAGGCCACCCGCGGGCGGTTCGAGGATGTCGCGTACACCCTCTGTGTCCTCATGGGACAGCGCACCGCCCGTGAGGCGATCTGGCACGCGGAGGCATATCTGCGCAGAACCAGGCCCGTTCCGATCTTCCCGGACGGAACGGGGCCCACGGGCCCGGGAGTTCACGAGGCCGTCGCCGAGTGACCCGGCCCGTAGAACCGTCGCGGGCCGGCCCCGTGGCCGGTTGATCCGGCGCGTGGCCGGCTGACGGTACGCGGAGCCGGCTGTTGGCAAAGCGCGGAGCCGGCTGTAGGAAAAGCGCGGGGCCGGCTGTAGGAAAAGCGCGGGGCCGGCGCTCCATACCCCCTGGGCGGGCTGTTCCCACAGGGGCAAGCGACCGCTTAGTATGCGGTCGAGTGCGGTACTGCCCATCGTGTGGAGGCCCCCAATGCAGGCATGGCGAGTGCACCGGAACGGCGAACCGGGCGAGGTGATGCGGCTCGAAGAGACGGCGCGTCCGGTGCCCGGCGAGGGGCAGGTGGCGCTCCGGGTCCGCGCCGCGAACATCAACTTCCCCGACGCCCTGCTCTGCCGGGGCCAGTACCAGGTGCGCCCACCGCTGCCCTTCACCCCCGGTCTGGAGATCTGTGCGGAGACCGAGGACGGACGGCGGGTCATCGCCGCCCCCGCCCTGCCGTACGGAGGCCTCGCCGAGTACGTCGTCGCCGACGCGGCCGGACTCCTCACCGCGCCCGAATCCCTGGACGACGCCGAGACCGCCGCGCTCCATATCGGCTACCAGACCGGCTGGTTCGCACTGCACCGCCGAGCGCGTCTTCAGGCGGGAGAGACCCTGCTCGTCCAC
The DNA here is from genome assembly GCF_000981895.1 of Streptomyces odonnellii. GTDB lineage: Bacteria > Actinomycetota > Actinomycetes > Streptomycetales > Streptomycetaceae > Streptomyces > Streptomyces odonnellii. Next base: position 12,481 of record NZ_LATD01000106.1, read on the forward strand.
GCGGCGGCCGGCGGAGTCGGCAGCGCCGCCGTACAGCTCGGCAAGGCCGCCGGAGCCACCGTCATCGGTGTCGTCGGAGGCCAGGACAAGGTCCAGGTGGCCCGCGAGCTGGGCTGCGACATGGTCGTCGACCGCCGTACGGACGACCTCGTCGCCGCCGTGAAGGAGGCCACCGGCGGCCGGGGCGCGGACGTCGTGTACGACCCGGTGGGCGGCGACGCCTTCGCCAAGTCGGTGAAATGCGTGGCCTTCGAGGGCCGGATCGTGCTCGTGGGCTTCGCGAGCGGAGCCATCCCCAGCCCGGCCCTGAGCCATGCCCTGGTGAAGAACTACTCGCTCCTGGGCCTGCACTGGGGCCTCTACCGCACCAAGGACCCGGCGGCGGTGGCCCAGTGCCACCAGGAGCTGACCGCACTCGCGGACCGGGGCGCGATCAAACCGCTGATCAGTGAGCGCGTCCCGATGAAGGGCGCCGCCGACGCGGTCCAGCGGGTCGCCGACGGCACCACCACCGGCCGGGTGGTCGTACTTCCCGAGGGCGTGGCCCGATGACCGACGCGGCCCGACTCCTCGCCCTCACACGGAAGCTGCTCGCCGAACACCCGCCGGCCGGGACCGCCCGTACCGACTTCCTCAAGGCACGCTTCGACGCCGGACTCGCCTGGGTGCACTACCCCGCCGGACTCGGCGGCCTTGACGCGCCGCGCTCCCTCCAGGGCGTCGTGGACGCCGAGTTGGCCGCCGCGGGCGCGCCCGACAACGATCCGCGCCGGATCGGCATCGGTCTCGGCATGGCCGCGCCGACCATTCTGCGCTTCGGCACGCAGGAGCAGAAGGAACGCTTCCTGCGTCCGTTGTGGGTCGGCGAGGAGGTGTGGTGCCAGCTCTTCTCCGAGCCCGGCGCCGGATCCGACCTCGCCGCGCTCGCGACCCGGGCCGTCCGCGAGGGCGACCCCGTCTCCGGCGACTGGATTGTCAACGGACAGAAGGTATGGACTTCCAGCGCACATCTCGCCCGCTGGGCCATCCTCATCGCCCGTACCGACCCGGAGCTGCCCAAGCACCGGGGCATCACCTACTTCCTCTGCGACATGACCGACCCGGGTGTCGAGGTACGGCCGCTGCGGCAGATCACCGGCGAGGCCGAGTTCAACGAGGTCTTCCTCACCGATGTCCGGATCCCCGACGCCCACCGCCTCGGCGAGATCGGCGAGGGCTGGAAGGTCGCCCAGACCACCCTCATGAACGAGCGGGTGTCGATCGGCGGTTCCCGGCTGCCCCGCGAGGGCGGCATGATCGGCCAGGTCGCCCGCACCTGGCGCGAGCGGCCCGACCTGCGCACCCACGACCTCCATCAGCGGCTGCTCACCCTCTGGGTGGAGGCCGAGGTGGCGCGGCTGACCGGGGAGCGGCTGCGCCAGCAGCTCGCCGCCGGGGAGCCGGGCCCCGAAGGCAGCGGAATGAAGCTCTCCTTCGCCCGGCTCAACCAGGAGATCAGCGGCCTGGAGGTCGAACTCCTCGGCGGCGAAGGCCTGTTGTACTCCGACTGGACGATGCGCAGGCCCGAGCTGGTCGACTTCACCGGACGCGACGCCGGCTACCGCTATCTGCGCTCGAAGGGCAATTCCATCGAGGGCGGTACGAGCGAAGTGCTGCTGAACATCGTCGCGGAACGCGTCCTCGGCCTGCCCTCCGAGCCGCGCAACGACAAGGACGTCGCCTGGAAGGACCTGACGCGATGAAGGTGCCGCCGAACACGTCGGAAGCCCCTCCCGACCTGCTGTACTCCGACACCGAGGACGATCTGCGCGCGGCCGTACGGTCCCTGCTCACCGATCGCGCCGATGTGCCGGCCGCGCTCGTGCGCGCCGAGTCCGGCAATCCGTACGACCCGGAGCTGTGGTCCTCCCTGGCCGCCGGGATCGGTGCTTCCGGTCTGCTCGTTCCGGAGAAGCTCGGCGGCCAGGGCGCGGGCCCGCGCGAGGCCGCGGTCGTCCTGGAGGAGCTGGGCCGGAGCGTCACGGCGGTGCCGTATCTGACCAGTTCGGTCATGGCGACCGAGACCCTCCTCGCCTGCGACGGTGAGAGCACCAGCAGCACACATGTCGCGGGGCTGCTCACCGCGCTCGCCCATGGCCACCGGGTCGCGGTCCTCGCCGTCCCGCTCACCACCGCCCCGGACGGGCCGCTGCCCGCCGGCGCGGCCGTCGTCACCGGGGTCGCCGACGCGGTCCGTGCCGATGTCCTGCTGGTGCTGGGGGACGACGGGCTGTACGCGGTCGAGACGGCCTCACCGGGCGTCATCGTCGAGGAGCTGACCCCGCTCGATCTGACCCGCCCCCTCGCCACGGTCACCATCGACGCCAGCGCCGGACTGCGGATCGCCGAACCGCCACTGGCGGAGGCCGCGGTACGGCGGGGGCTGCTGGCCGGGGCCGGGCTGCTCGCCTCCGAACAGCTCGGGATCGCCGAATGGTGCCTGGCGGAGGCGGTCGCGTACACCCGCGGCAGGCACCAGTTCAACCGCCCCGTGGGCTCCTTCCAGGCGCTCAAGCACCGGATGGCACACCTCTGGCTGGAGATCGTCTCGGCGCGTGCCGCCGCCCGGAACGCGGCCGACGCGCTGGCCACCGGCAGCCCCGGCGCACCGCTCGCGGTGGCCCTCGCCCAGGCGTACTGCGGACGGGTCGCGGTCCACGCGGCCGAGGAGTGCGTCCAGCTCCACGGCGGCATCGGGATGACCTGGGAGCATCCGGCGCATCTCTATCTCAAGCGTGCCAAGTCCGATGAGATCGCGCTGGGTTCACCGGGCCGGCACAAGGAGACCCTGGCGGCGCTCGCCGATCTGCCGGGCTCCCGGCGGTAACGAGCGGGGTGCGGGGCCGGGGAGTCTTTGAATCGTACATGGCAAGAGGGCGAACTCTCCCCGGCAACGCTCCGGCCTCCCCTCACCGCGGCGGATACTCGCCTGGTCCGCGCCCCACCGCGCTCACCCGGAGGCATCATGGCCCTCACCACCCGCCGCAGAGCCGTCAGCGCGCTCGCCGCCGCGCTCGCGGGAGCCGTCGCGACTCCTTCGTACGCCCAGGCCGCCAACAGGATCCCGGCCGGCTGGGGTCCCCGGCCGCTGCGCCAGGCCCATGCCCACAACGACTACCTCCACCCCCGCCCGCTCCTCGACGCCCTCTCGCACGGCTTCACGAGTGTGGAGGCCGACATCTTCCTGGTCGACGGCGAACTCCTCGTCGCACATGAGCCCGCCGCGCTCGACCCGGCCCGTACCCTCCGGAAGCTCTACCTGGACCCGCTGTTCGCGCGGGTACGGGCCAACCACGGCTTTGTGCACCGGGGTTACCACCGGCCCGTGCAGCTTCTCATCGACATCAAGACGGACGGCGTCGCCGCCTACAACGAACTCCACCGCCAACTCACGGCGTACCGCTCGATGCTGAGCACCTATTCGTACGGTTCCGTGCGCCTCGGCGCGGTCACCCCGGTGATCTCCGGCGACCGGGCGGCCCGTGAGCCGATGGAGGCGCAGCGGGTGCGGTACGCGTTCTACGACGGGCGGCTCGAAGACCTCGGGACCGCTGCGCCCGCGTCCTTCGTCCCGCTGATCAGCAGCAATTGGACCCAGAGCTTCGACTGGCAGGGAGCGGGGGACTTCCCCGCCGAGGAACACGCCGAGCTGTGCCGTATCGTCACCGCCGCGCACAGCCGCGGTCAGCGCGTACGGTTCTGGGCCACGCCCGACGTGGCGGGCCCCGAGCGGGACGCCGTCTGGGCCGTGTTGCTCGGTGCCGGGGTCGACCACCTCAATACGGACGACCTGGCGGGCCTCGAACGTTTCCTGCGCGACCACCGGCGGTAGCGCCCCTCCCGGCAGGGTTTGCTTCGTGGGGCAAACCCTGCCGGTCGCGGCACTGGTCGCGACCCCCGGCCTCAATCACTCGTACGGCGGACACGCCACTCGGGGGAACGGGCCCCCTCCTCCGCCACACTGGCGGCCGAATGCCGCTATTCCGGTGCGGCGGAGGAGGTTTGTCGATGGCCATCTCGATCTCAGCGGTGCTGCTTCTGCTGATTCTCGCGGCGATCTTCATGCGGATGGGCGGACTGAAGTTCTCACACGCGGCGGTCTGTGTCCTGCTCGGGTTCTTTCTCGCGGGTACGAGCATGGCGCCGACGATCGCGAACGGGATCAGCGCCACGGCCGGGGTGGTCAGCAACCTCAGACCATGACCACCCGTGGCGTCCGTTCGCGGACGCCACGGGTAGGGGCGCGGAGGGCGGCGGCGGTCAGGCCACGATCCCGGCGAGGCGGCGCCACCCGTCGCGGGGGAGCGGCCCCGGAGCGCCGGCGGTGCTGCCGGGGGTGACGACCTGGAGCGCCACATGGTCCGCGCCGGCCGCGTGGAAGGCGTCGATACGGGACCTGATCCGGGCGTCGTCGCCCCAGGCGTACACCGCGTCGATGAGCCGGTCGCTGCCGCCGTTCGCGAAGTCGTCCTCGGTGAAGCCCAGCCGCAGGAAGCTGTTCGTGTAGTTCGGCAGGGTGAGATACATACCGAGGTAACCGCGGGCCGTGGCGCGGGCGGTCTGCGGGTCGGAGTCCAGGACGACCTTCAGCTCGGGCGCCAGCAGCGGTCCCGCGCCCAGGATCTCCCGGGCCTGCGCGGTGTGCTCGGGGGTGACGAGATACGGGTGGGCGCCGCCCGCGCGGTCACGGGAGAGTTCGAGCATCTTCGGGCCGAGCGCGGCCAGTACGACCCGCCCGGCGGGGACCTTGGCCGCGTCCAGGGCGTCGAGATAGCCCGCCACGGCCGAGTACGGGCGCTGGTACTGCGCGGCGAACTTGGCGTGGCTGGCGCCGATACCGAGGACGAAACGGCCCGGATGCCGGGACTCCAGCTCCAGGAACCGGGCGGCGGTGTCCGCGGCCTCGTGCTGCCAGATGCTGAGGATGCCGGTGGCGACGGCGAACCGGGAGGTGGCCTCGATGAGCGGCACGGCCTGCTCGACACCGCTGCCGCCCAGCCAGGCGGCCCCGAAGCCGAGTTCCTCCAGCTCGGCGGCGGCTTCGCGGATCTCGGCGTCCGGCGTGGCGCCCCCGGGGCGGAGCGCCGCGCTCCAGATCCCGTAGCGGCCCATGGACTCCTGCAGAGTAACCATCGTCTTGTTCTCCCAGAGGTGATCGAAATCCAGCGACGACCGTGCCAACTCGGGCCGGGCGCCCGACTATTCCGGGATCAGGCGGCGGGGGTGCCGGTCGTGGACAGGAGTCGCGGACCGGAGAAGCTCCCCCGGGGCGGCCCCCAAGTTGATCAGCGCGTCGAGTGTGGCACGCGGGTCGCTGCGCTCCTGGAAGATCTCGGCGGTGTCAAGGCACGTGTTGACCCCAGCCCAGGGCCCGGGCCCGGTGTGCCGCCGTGAGCGCTGCCCCGACCCGAATTTAAGTTAATTAGTAATAATCGTTGACAGGGCTCGAACGCGTCGCCACAGTCTTCGTCGTGGCGCGGCCCCCCTGATTCGCGGGGCGCCGTTCGCCAGGTATCCCCAACTCTCGGGAGAGGCAAGTGATGTCGCATCGTGCAGGGACGGCGCGGGCCCGTCGTGCCGTGGCCGTTCTCGGCGCCGCCGTGCTCTTGGCGGTGGCCGTGCCCACCGCCGGGGCAGTCGGGGCCGCTCGGGCCACTGCCCGGCCGCAGGCGCGGGACGGGGGCGCGCCGCCTTACTACGACAGCGGGCTCGCGCCCACCCCGTACATGGGCTGGAACACCTACTACGGTCTCGGTGCCCCGACGGAGGCCGAGGTCAAGGGAGTCGCCGACCATCTCGTCAGCAGCGGTCTCAGGGACAGCGGTTACGACATCGTCTGGCTCGACGGCGGCTGGCAGGCGGACACTCCGCGTGACAGTGCCGGACGTCTTACCGCGCACCCCGGCCGTTTTCCCTCCGGCATCCCCGCCCTCGTGTCGTATCTGCACCAGCGCGGACTGAAGGCGGGTATCTACACCGACGCCGGTACCTACGACGGCGGCAGGACCTGCGGGCTCGGCAGTCGCGGTCACTACACCGAGGACGCGCGGCAGTTCGCGGAGTGGAAGATCGACGCGATCAAGGTCGACTTCCTCTGCGGGATCACCGAGAAGGCCGATCCCGGACCCGCCTTCAAGGAGTTCAGCGATGCCGTCGCCGTGTCCGGCCGGCGCATGCTGCTCAATCTCTGCAATCCGCTCACCGACGACTGGGGTCTGCCGCACACCCCGGCGCAGGACGCGCACAACGCCTTTGTGTACGGTCCGACGACCGCCGATTCCTGGCGCACCGGCACCGACATCGCCTGGGGCACCCCGACGGCCGGCCAGTGGCCCAATGTCCTGCGCAACATGGACGCCAACGCCTGGCATCCCGAGGCGCAGGGCCCCGGCCGCTACAACGACCCGGACTATCTGATCCCGATGCGCGAGCTGGCGGACGGCTCGTACGAACTGACCGAGGAGGAGTCCACCACCCAGCTCGTGATGTGGGCGGAGATGGCCTCCCCGCTGGTCATCGGCTCCGACCCGCGCACCCTGCCGCAGTCGATGATCGACACCCTCAGGAACCCGGAGATCCTGGCCGTCGACCAGGACCCGCTCGCCGTTCAGGGCGTACGGGTCGCCACCGATGCCATCGGTGACGTCTACAGCAAGGTGCTCCAGGGCACCGGCAAGCGCGCGGTCGTGCTCCTCAACCGCTCGGACCGCCCGGCCGAGCGCACGGTGAGGTTCGCCGACGCCGGGCTGGCGGGAGAGGTCGCCGTACGGGACCTGCGGGCCAGGCAGAGCCGTGGGACGCACTCCGGTTCGTACACCGTCGGCGTGCCCGCCCATGGCACGGCGTTCCTCCTGCTCAAGGGCGAGGACGACGCTCCGGGTGTTCCGCTCGGGGTACGGTCCGGGGCCACGCCCGCGCTGGTGCGGGACGGCGACCGGCTGACCGCGTTCACCCGGGGGACGGACGGTTCGCTGCGGCAGCAGACCGGGCGCGACGGCCAGTGGTCCGCGCGGACCACCGGCCTCGGCGGTCCCACGCAGGGCCGTATCGCCGGGCAGCCCGCCGCCTATGGATCCTCGGGCGGCCGGATCGATGTGTTCGTGCGCGGCACGGACGGCGCGGCCTACCGGCGCGGCTTCGCCGACGGCCGGTGGGGCCGCTGGCAGAAGCTCGGGGGACGGCTCGCGGACGCGCCGGGGGTGGCGTACGAGAGCCCCGGCCGGTGGACCCTCTTCGCCCGGGGCGAGGACGGGCTGATCCACACGCGGGGCGCGGAGTCCGGCTGGACCTCGTTCCAGGGCCCGGACGGGGTGGCGCTGTACGGCCGGCCCTCGGCCGTCGTCGACTCCGCCGGCCGTACGCATCTCGCCGTCCGCACCGCCGACGACTCGGTCAGGCTGCGGGTACGGGATGCCGACGGCACCTGGTCGGCCTGGTCGTCGCTGGGCGGGACCGTGAGCGGCAGCCCCACCCTCGCCGTCGCGGGCGACACCGTACGGCTGTTCGCGCGGGCCGGTGACTACACCCTCTGGCAGCGCACCTACGACACGGGGACCGGGACCTGGAACGACTGGTCGCAGCGCCAGGGCTATGCCGGCGCGGTCTTCGACGGCGAACTGGCGGCCGTCGCAGGGCCGGACGGCTCCTCCGTACTGACCCTCTTCCGCGGGGTCGGCGACCAGGTCCACCAGGCGAGCGCCTGACACACCGCCCGGGGGCCGTACGGCCCTGCCGGTCGTCCGGCCCCCGGGATCAGGCCTGGTCAGAACATCGGCAAATAAATTAGTAATTAATCTTGACGGTGGCTCCGTGCCACGTCAGTCTGTATCAGCCGAACGAGAGCCCGGCCGTCAGGGCGCCGGGCCCCGTTCCGTGGGCGCATAGGGAGTCCCATGAACACCACAGCACACAGCCGGCGCGGGTTTCTCGCCGGCGCCGGAGCCATCGGCGCCGCCGCGCTGGTGGGCGGCTGCGTCACCTCGTCGTCATCGGGCGGCTCGTCCTCCTCGGGCGGCGCGGTCACCCTGCAGTCCAACCTCTCCGCGCCGCAGGCCAAGTCCGCGATGCAGCAGGTCGTCGACGCCTTCAACAAGCGGGGCGGTGCGCGGGGCTCGCTCAACACCGTCGCTTCGGAGACCTTCCGCACCCAGCTTCCGACCTACCTCACCTCGGCCAACCCGCCGGACCTCTACACCTGGTACCCCGGCTCGGTCGCGGAGTCGTACGCGAAGAAGGACCTGCTCCTCGATGTCAGCGACATCTGGGAGAAGCCCGAACTGGCCGGATACTCGGACGCGTTGAAGAAGCTGTGCACCGACTCGGCGGGCAAGAAGGTCTTCGTCCCGACCACCTACTACTGGTGGGGCGTCTTCTACCGGAAGTCGAACTTCGCCAAGTGGGGCGTCAAGGAACCCAAGACCTGGGACGAGTTCCTCGGCCTGTGCGACGCGCTCAAGGGCAAGGGCGTGGCGCCCATCGGACTCGGCGCCGGCGGCAACACCCCCTGGGTGGCCTCGTCCTGGTTCGACTATCTGAACATCCGGATCAACGGCGCCGCCTACCACCGTGATCTGCTCGCCGGAAAGCACCGCTTCGACGACCCCGAGGTCCGCAAGGTCTTCGACCGGTGGGGCGAGGCACTGCCGTACTTCGACCCCAACGGGACCGCGCTGCCCTTCCAGGACGCGACCACCGCGCTCCTCCAGGGCCGCACGGGCATGATGCTGATCGGCACCTTCTTCGCCGACTCCACGCCCAAGGACCAGCTCGACGACATCGACTTCTTCCGGTTCCCGGTGATCGACCCGAAGATCCCGCTCGCCGAAGAGGCCCCCACCGACGGCTACTTCGCCAGCGCCCGTACCGGCCGCAAGGAAGAGACCAAGGAACTCATGCGCTTCCTGGCCACCGCCGAGGCGCAGGAGATCTATCTCAAGGGCTCCTCCGGCACCTCCCTGCCGACCCACCCCGATGCCAAGGACAGCGGAACGCCCCTGGTCATCAAGGGCCGCAAGCTGATCGACGACGCGGCGGACCTCACCCAGTTCTTCAACCGGGACTCCAGCGACGCCCTGTCGCCCACCGCCGACAACGCGCTCACCCGGTATCTGGCCGAGCCCAAGGAGATCGGCTCCATCCTCACCACCTGGCAGCGGGACGCGCAGAAGATCTGGAGCCAGTGACATGGCGGTCGTCACCGCGCCCCGCGAGCAGACCCGGAAGCGGGCCGCCGGGCGGACCCCGGCCCGCGGACGGGCGACCAGGGTCCCGCCCCTGGTGCTCGCGTTCGTCCTCGTACCGCTGCTCATCGAGGCGTTCTGGGTGTTCTGGCCCGCCATCCAGGGCTTCTACCTCGCCTTCACCCAGTGGGACGGGGTCAGCGCCCCGAAGTTCATCGGCCTGGCCAACTTCCGCGAGATGCTCGGGGACGAGATCTTCCGTACCGCCGCGCTCGACACGGTCGTCTGGCTGGTGCTCTTCGGCGGGCTCTCCGTGGTCCTCGGCCTCGGCGCGGCGCTCCTGCTCCAGCAGGAGCGCCGGGGGGTCGGGTTCTACCGGGCCGCGCTGTTTCTGCCGGTGGTGTTCTCGCTGGTCGCCACGGCCCTGGTGTGGCAGGCGATGTACCAGCCGGACGGGCTGATCAACAAGACCCTCGAAGGGGTCGGGCTCGGCGGGCTCACCCACTCCTGGCTCGCCGACCAGGACACCGCCCTGTACGCCGTGATCGTGCCCGCGCTGTGGCGGCAGATCGGCTATGTGATGGTGCTCTACCTCGCCGGGCTCAAGGGCATTGATCCGGTGCTGTACGAAGCGGCCAAGGTCGACGGCGCCACCCGCCGTCAGCAGTTCCGCCACATCACACTGCCACAGCTCAGCAGTGTCAACGCGGTCGTGCTGTCCGTCGTCGTGATCGACTCGCTGCGTTCGTTCGACGTGGTGTGGTCGCTCACCCGCGGCGGCCCGTACCACTCCTCCGAACTGCTCAGCACGTACATGTACTCCACCGCCTTCCAGTCGCTGCGGCTGGGATACGGTTCCGCTCTCGCCGTGGTGATCTTCGTCCTGGCCTTCGGGGTCATCGTGTCCTATCTCCTGCGCGCCTTCCGGGAGGCCGACTCATGACCGCCACCCCCGCCCAGGCACCGCCCGCCGGCCGGCGCGACCGCCGCCGGATATGGGGGACCGCGGGGTTCCACCTCGGTGCCGGACTGCTCTCCGCGCTGTGGCTGCTGCCCATCGCGCTCGTCCTGGTCACCAGCACCCGCTCGTTCGACGACGTCGCCGCCCACGGCGTGGGCAGCCTGCCGCACTCCTTCACCCTGGATGGCTTCCGCCAGGCCTGGGTCTACGGCGGCCAGCAGCGCGCGCTCATCAACAGCCTGCTCGTCACCGTGCCGACCGTGCTGCTGTCGCTGCTGCTCGCCTCCATGGCGGCTTTCGCGCTCAGCCGGTACGCCCTGCCGCTGCGCCGCACGCTCCTGCTGCTGATGCTCGGCGGGAACCTGCTGCCCGCGCAGATCCTGCTCGTACCCGTCTCCAGGCTCAGCGAGATGCTCGGCGTGTACGACACGCTGTACGCGCTGATCGGGGTGCAGGTCGGCTTCGGCGTCGGGTTCTACGTGTTCGTCCTGTACGGCTTCATGCGGTCCATACCGCCCGAGATCCAGCAGGCCGCGGTCATCGACGGCGCCGGCCCCTGGCAGATCTACAGCCGCGTCATCATGCCGCTCGCCCGCCCCGCCATGGCCGCGCTCAGCGCCCTGTCGTTCACCTGGATCTTCAACGACCTGCTCTGGGCCATCACCGTGCTGCGCACCGACAGCCGGATGCCCATCACCGCCTCCCTCATCGGACTCCAGGGCCAGTACGTCTCCATGTGGAACGTCATCGCCGCGGGCTCCGTGATCGCGGCCCTCCCGACCGTCCTCGTCTTCCTCAAGTTCCAGCGCCACTTCGTGGCCGGCCTCAACCTGGGAGCAGTGAAGTGACCCCACCGCGACGGTGGCTGCTGCGCACCGAGAACACCGTCTACGCCGTGCGCCTCACCGACGACGGACGGTGGGCCGAACTCGCCGCCTGGGGACCGCACGGCGCCGAGACCGGACCCTCGCCCTTCGAGCGGCCGAACCGTACGCACTTCATCACCCGCGCCGACGCGGCACCCGCCGAGTACATCCCGTACGGACTGCGGCCCTTCACCGGCGCCGACCTGACCGTGCAGCGGCCCGGGGAGGACCGCGGCACCTGGTGGCGGCCGGCCGCGGCCACCCGGGACGGGGAGCGGGCGCTGCGGCTGGAGTTCACCGACGAGAAGCAGGGACTGGGCGTGGCCCTGTGCTACGAGACCGTCCCGGGCACCGATGTGATCCTCCGCTGGACCGAACTGACCTGTGTCGGCGACCAGGAGCTGCGCTTCGAGCGCATCGACTCCGCCGCGGTCAATGTCCCGGTCGACGGCGGCGCCCGGCTCACGTATCTCACCGGCCAGTGGTCGCGGGAATTCCAGCACACGCGGCTCGAACTCACCCGTGGCCGCTTCGAGATGGCCTCCTCCCAGGGCGTGCCGGGGCACGCCTACGCGCCCTGGCTCGCCGTCCAGGACGCCGCCGAACCGGACGGGCCCGCCACCCCCACCTACGGCATCGCCCTCGAATGGTCCGGCAACTGGCGCATCAGCGCCGACGCCGAGCCGGGCGGCGCCGTCCGCGTCCGCGCCGGACGGCTGCCCCACGAGAGCGCCGTACGCCTCGCCCCCGGCGCCACCCTCACCACCCCCAGGCTGGCTTGCGCGTTCAGCCCCGAGGGGCTCGACGGACTGGCCCGGGTCTGGCACCGCTACGAACGCGGGCTGACCGGCGAGCGGATGCACCGCCCCCGCAAGGTCCTCTACAACTCCTGGGAGGCCACCGGCTTCGCCGTCGACGCGGCGAGCCAGCTCGAACTCGCCCGCCACGCGGCCGAGATGGGCGCCGAACTGTTCGTCGTGGACGACGGCTGGTTCACCGGACGCCACGACGAGACCGGCGGACTCGGCGACTGGCATCCCGACCCGGCGAACTTCCCCGATGGCTTCGACGACTTCATCGCCCAGGTGCGCGCCACCGGAATGGACTTCGGCCTCTGGGTCGAACCCGAGGCGGTCAGCCCCAGGTCCGCGCTGTACGCCGAACACCCGGACTGGGTCTACCGGATCGAGGGGCGCCCCGCCACCCTCGTACGCGAACAGCTTCTGCTCGACCTCGGGCGCACCGATGTCCAGGACTTCGTCATCGCCACCCTCGACCGGCTCCTCGGCGCCCACGCCATCAGCTACCTCAAGTGGGACATGAACCGTCCGCCGACCGAACGCGGCAGGCCGGGCGGCGGGCCCGTCGAGGAACAGGATCTGGACGCCGCGCATGTCGCGGGCTATCTCCGTGTCCTCGACCACCTCCGTGCCCGCCACCCCCAGGTCACGGTCGAGGGCTGCTCCGGCGGAGGCGGCCGTATCGAGCACGCCACCATCGCCCGTACGGATGTGGTGTGGCCCAGCGACAACACCGCCCCGATGGACCGGCTCGCCATCCAGTACGGGTATCTCCACGCGCACGCACCGCACACCATGAGCAGCTGGGTCACCGACTCGCCGGGCGTCTTCGACGCACGGCCGCGCTCGCTCGCGTTCCGCTTCGTCCTCTCCATTGCGGGCGTCCTCGGCATCGGCGCGGACATCCGCGGCTGGTCGCCCGAGCGGCGCGCCGAGGCGGCCCGGTGGGTGGCCCGCTACAAGGAGATCCGCGACGTGATCCACCACGGCGAGGCCCGGATCCTGAACAGCCCCGCCGACCCCACCTGCGGTATGCAGTACGAGGAGCCGGGCGGCGCCCGGATCGCCGTCACCGCCTGGCACACCGGGCGGCTGGACGGAGCGCCGCTGGTGCCGGGGCGCGCGGACCGGCTGCGGCTGCGCGGACTGGACCCGGCCGTCCACTACACCGACCGGGCCACCGGCATCCGCTACAGCGGCGCCCATCTCGTCCACTACGGACTGCCGTTCGCCTGGACCGCGCAGTACGACGCCGAACTGGTCGTCCTGGAGCGGGAGTCCGTACCGGAGCGGGAGTGACGGCGGCCGGACCCCCTTCCGCGCAGCCGGTATCCGCCTGCCCCGCCACCCGCATCCCCCCACAGAGGAGTCGACCCGCCCCATGAACGGAACCACCCGCTTCGACGGCCAGGTGGCCGTGGTCACCGGAGCCGCCTCGGGCATCGGCGCGGCCACCGCGGAACGCCTCGCCGCGGAGGGCGCCGCCGTGGTCCTCGCCGATCTCGCGGCCGAGCGCGGCGAGGCCGTCGCGGCGGCCGTACGGGACCGGGGTGGCCGCGCCCTGTTCGTCCGCGCGGATGTGGCGGACGAGGGGGACTGGGAGCGGATCGTCACCGCCGCCCACGCTTTCGGGCCGGTCAGTGTCCTCGTCAGCAACGCGTATACGGTGGACGTCACCCCCGCGCACGAGATGACCCTCGCCTCCTGGGAGCGCCAGATCGCAGTCAACCTCACCGGCGGGTTCCTCGGCTTCCGCGCCGTTCTGCCCGACCTGCGCGCCCACCACGGCGCCGTCGTGCTGACCTCCTCCGTACACGCCCACAAGGGCATCCCCGGACACCCGGCCTACGCGGCGTCCAAAGGCGCCCTGCTGTCGCTGTGCGGACAGCTCGCGGTCGAGTACGGGCCGGAGGTGCGCGTCAACGCCGTTCTGCCCGGACCCATCCTCACCGCGGCCTGGGACCGGGTCTCCGAGGAGGACCGGCAGAAGAGCGTGGCGGAGACGGCGGCCCGGCGGTTCGGCACCCCGGAGGAAGTCGCCGCGGCCATCGCCTTCCTCGCCGCCGGGGAAGCGTCCTACATCACCGGGTCGAGCCTGCTCGTGGACGGCGGCTGGTCCGTCGTCAAAGCCTCGGCCTGACCTCGCCGTACCCGAAACCCCCAGCAGAAAGGCACACAACGACATGACGCCATACGCGCGCCGCGGAGTGCACGGCCAGACCGTGGAGACTCTCGCGCGCCGGGTGCTCAGCGGCGAGATCCCCGAGGGGGCGACACTGGATCTGGTGTCGTTGCAGCGTGAGTTGGACGTCAGCCTGACCGCCCTCAGGGAGTCGCTGAAGGTCCTCGCGGCCAAGGGGATGGTCGACGCGCGCCAGAAGCGCGGCACCTTCGTACGGGCGCGCTCCGACTGGAACCTGCTCGACGCGGACGTGCTGCGCTGGCAGTTCGCGGGCGGCACGGGCCCCGGCAACGGTACGGATCTGACGCTGCTGCGCGATCTCGGCGAGGTCCGCAGCATCATCGAACCGGCCGCCGTCCGGCTGGCCGCAGAGCGGCGTACCGACGCCGACCTCGACGCGCTCGAAGCGGCCCTGAGCGCGATGGGGGAGACCGGGGGAGGCGCCGCGCACGCGGTGCAGGCGGACCTCGGCTTCCACCGCGCGCTCCTCGCGGCGACCCACAACGAGCTGCTGGAACGTATGGAGATGGTCATCGAGTCCGGTCTCGCGCACCGCGACGAGATCGTGCACAGCACCCTGCACGGCGAGAATCCGGTGCCCAGCCACCGTGCCGTGCTCGACGCCGTACGCGACCGGGACCCGGCCGGCGCGGAACGCGCGATGCGGGCGCTGCTCGACCAGGCGGTACGTGACCTGGACCGTGTGCACGGCGGTACGGGCGCGGGCGGCCCCGGCGGTGGTACGGGCACCGGTGGCGCCACCGGCACCGAAGAGGGCCCTGCCCGGTGAAGATCACACGCGTCGAGACCTTCCTCGTTCCGCCCCGCTGGCTGTTCTGCCGTATCGAGACGGACGACGGCGTGGTCGGCTGGGGCGAACCCGTCGTCGAGGGCCGCGCCGAGGTGGTGCGCGCCGCCGTCGACGTCCTCGCCGAGTATCTGGTCGGCCGGGACCCGCTGCGGATCCAGGACCACTGGCAGGTGCTGAGCAAGGGCGGCTTCTACCGCGGCGGCCCGGTGCTCTCCAGCGCCGTCGCCGGCATCGACCAGGCGCTCTGGGACATCGCGGGAAAGACCTACGGCGCCCCGGTGCACGCCCTGCTCGGCGGACCGGTCCGCGACCGGGTAAGGGTGTACGCCTGGGTGGGCGGCGACGAACCCGTACGGCTCACCGACGAGATCACCGCCCAGGTCGAAGCGGGCTTCACCGCCGTCAAGATGAACGCTGCGGGCCGTACGCCCCCGATCCCCACCGCCGCCGAGACCGCGGCCGTCGTGGCGCGGGTGGCCGCCGCCCGGGAGGCACTCGGCCCGGAGCGGGACGTCGCCGTCGATCTGCACGGGCGGTTCGGCGCTGCGGGCGCGCGACGGGTCCTGCACGCCGTCGAACCGCTGCACCCGCTGTTCGTCGAGGAACCCCTGCTGCCCGAGCAGGGCCATCTGCTGACGGGCCTCGTCGGCGCCACCTCCGTACCCATCGCCACCGGTGAACGGCTGTACGGGCGAGCCGAGTTCCTGCCCGCGCTGGCGGCGGGCATCGCCGTGGCGCAGCCGGACCTCTCGCACGCGGGCGGCATCTCCGAGGTCCACCGGATCGCCGCGCTCGCCGAGACATACGGAGCGCAGCTCGCACCGCACTGCCCGCTCGGCCCGATCGCGCTGGCCGCCAGCCTCCAGATCGCCTTCTGCACACCCAACTTCCTCATCCAGGAGCAGAGCCGGGGCATCCACTACAACAAGGACGCCGATCTGCTCTCGTACGTCGTCGACACCGATCCGTTCCGCTTCGTCGACGGGCAGGCGCTCCGTACCGGGCTGCCAGGGCTCGGTATCACCGTCGACGAGACCGCCGTACGGGCGGCCGACCGCACCGGGCACGCCTGGCGCAACCCGGTGTGGCGGCACCCCGACGGCTCCTTCGCGGAATGGTGAGCGGCAAGCCGTCGGCCTCGCCGGTCCGCGGCACCCCTCACATCACCACCGACCCGGCCCACGGCGGACGCTGGACCTCGCTGCGGGCCGGGGGCCGCGAATGGCTCTGGCATCGGGACGAACCACGGCGGCCCTCGGTGGTGCCCGGCGACGACTTCGCCGACGCGGGCGGTCTCGAAGAGTGTGTGCCGACGGTCCGGGGCGTCCCCGACCACGGGGACGCCTGGTCGCGCGCCTGGCGGCGGGACGGCGACACCGAGTCCGTCGACTGCCCGGACTTCCGTCTCGAACGCCGGATCAGTGCCGGCGAGGGGCGGGCCGTCGTCGGCTACCGGCTGACGGCGGAGCCCGGCTACCGGTTCCTGTGGGCGGCGCACGCGCTGCTCGACCTCTCGGAGGGGGCACGGATCGGGATCCCGGACGGCGCGCCGGTACGGGTCTATCCCGACGGGGGCGACGGCTGGACCCCGGCGGTATGGCCGGCGGTCGGGACCACCGGCGGCCTCGACCGGCTGGGACCGGACGACGGAACGGCCGTGGGCGCCGTCGTCTCCGCCTCGGCGGTGTACGTCCATGACGGCCCCGCCGCCCTCCGCTTCGCCGTCGAGGCCGAGGGACAGCCGGTGTCCATCGCCCTCTGGCGCAATCTCCGCGGCTTCCCCGACGACCGGCCGTACCGCTCCACGGGGGTGGAACCGATGCTGGGCCGCGTCTTCGACCTGGCGTCCGCCGGGGACGGCGACGCGGCGCGCGTCCCGCGCGGCGGCGAGGTGCGCTGGCGGCTCACCGTGGCGGCGGAGGCGCAGGCGCAGACGGGGACGGAATCGGGCGCGAATCAATGACCGGCACGGCAACCGACACAGCAACCGAGCACCGGAAGGACTTCCGCACGTGGATCTGCTGACCGCGCTGCGCGCCCACCGGATCGTCGCCATCGTGCGTGGCGACGACGCGGACGGCGCCCTCAGGACCGTACTGACCCTGGCCGAGGAGGGCATTCCGCTCATCGAGGTCTCCCTCAGCGGCCGCGACGCCCTCGGCGTCATCCGCCGGGCCCGGGCCGGACTGGGCCCCGCCGCGCCCCTCGGCGCGGGCACCGTGCTGACCGCCCAGGACGCGCGGGCGGCACATGACGCGGGCGCCGACTTCATCGTCACCCCGGCCGTCTGCGAGGGGATCACGGCCGCCAAGGAGCTCCGGCTCCCCGTGCTCGCCGGGGTGATGACCCCCACGGACATCGTCGAGGCCCGGCGGCGCGGCGCCGACGCGCTCAAGATCTTCCCGGTGGCGCAGGCGGGCGGACCGGAGTATCTGCGGGCGCTGCGCGGGCCGTTCCCCGGGGAGCCGTTCGTACCGGTCGGGGGAGTGGACGCGGAGGCGGCCCGCGCCCATCTGGCACAGGGCGCGGTCGCCGTGGGCGTGGGGTCACCGCTGATCGGCGACGCCGCCGACGGGGGCGACATCGACGGACTGCGCGCCCGCGCCCGGGTCTTCCTGGACGCGGTCGCCGTCGACGCCGCCGGCAGTGCGGAGGCCGGGCGATGACACGGGCGATGACGGGGGACGCTCCCGTCCCGTACTGGACGGACCGGCTCGAACTCGGCGAGGGCATACGGTCGGTGGACGGCGGTGTCGTCCTCGTCGACATCCTCTCCGGGCGGCTGCTCGCCGGACCGGACGACCGCACCGGGCCCCTTCGGACGCTGGCCCGGCTGCCGGTACCGCTGGGCGCGGTCGCCCCGGTCGAGGGGCGTCCGGGCGAGTGGATAGCCGCGGCCGGTACGGGAATCTGCCGGATCGGTCCGGACGGGAGGACCGACTGGCCGGCGCGCCCGGAGGACGGCGCGGCTCGGGCGATGCGGATGAACGACGCGAGCGCTGACCCGCACGGCAGGTTCTGGGCGGGCAGCATGGCGTACGACGCGAGCGAGGGCGCGGGTTCGCTGTACCGCGTCGACCGCGACGGTACGGTCGTCCGCGCGCTGGACGGCCTCACCGTTCCCAACGGCCCGGCGTTCAACGCCGACGGCACCCTGATGTATCTCGCCGACAGCGCACGCGGCGTCATCCGCCGCTACGGGGTCGCCCCCGCCACCGGCACACTCGGTCCGGCCGACACCTTCGCCGTACTCGACGAAGGCAGCCCGGACGGGATGACGGTCGACGCGGAGGGCGGTCTGTGGACCGCTGTCTGGGGTACCGGCACGGTCCACCACTACAGCCCGGACGGCACCCTGGACCGCCGACTCCGGCTTCCCGCCGTCCAGCCGGCGGGCGTATGCCTGCACGGTGACATGCTCCTGATCACCAGTGCCCGCCATGCCCTGTCCGAGCCGGGCCCACTGGACGGAGCGGTCTTCGGGGTACGGGTGGACGTCCCGGGCCTGCCGGCCGCACCGTACCGACCGGAGACGGCCGTATGAGCACCCCACAGGCACATGCACAGGCACAGGCGGCCGGGTGGCGGCCCGCTCCCGGGCCCGTGACCTGTATCGGCGAGACCATGGCCGCCTTCGTGCCCGAGCCCGTGGCCCCGCTGGACGGAGCCGATCTGCTGCGGGTCCGGATCGCCGGGGCCGAGTCGAACACGGCGGTGTATCTGGCCGATCACGGGGTGCCCGCGCGATGGGTCTCCGCCGTGGGGGACGATCCGTTCGGGCGGCGGATCCTCGCCGAGGTCGCGGCGGCCGGGGTCGATGTCCGCGGGGTACGGACGGATCCCCGGCGGCCCACCGGGCTGCTGGTGAAGGACCCCGCCCCCGAAGGGACCGGGGTGCACTACTACCGCCGCGGCTCGGCCGCTTCCGCCCTGGGCCCGGACCTTCTCGACGACGAGACCGTACGCACCGCGGGTCTCGTCCACCTCAGCGGAATCACCCCGGCCCTCTCGCCGGACTGCCTGGCCCTGGTCACCGAGGCCCTGCGCACCCCGCCCGGCGAACGCCCGTACTCCATCAGCTTCGACGTCAACCACCGGCCCGCGCTCTGGACCGACGGCACGGCCTCGACCGCCGGTTCCGTACTCCACGATCTTGCGAACCGCGCGGACGTCACCTTCGTCGGGCTCGACGAGGCGCGCGCCCTGTGGGGAGAGGAGCTGGACGCGGCCGGCGTAAGGGCGTTGCTGCCCGGCCCCAGGATCCTGGTCGTCAAGGACGGCGCTCATGAGTCGACCGCTTTCGACGGCGCCCAGGTGCACGCCGTACCCGCGCCGAAGGTGGAGGTGGTCGAACCGGTGGGGGCGGGCGACGCCTTCGCCGCCGGATTCCTCGCGGGGCTGCTGCGCGGCGAGGACATGGTCCGCGCCCTCCGCCTCGGCCATCTCACCGCGGGCGCCGCCCTCCGGGTGAGCGGTGACCACGGCCCCCTGCCGGATCCCGCCCGTATCGCCGAGCTTCTCGGCACACCGCCCGGGGAATGGCGGCCCTGAACCTTCTGGCGAGCGGCTGACCAGTGGATTCCCCGATCGCGGGCGGTGTCGCGAACGGTCCTGCGGGCCGTGTGCGAGCAGCCGGGCGGCCGGCCGGCGACCGCCCGGCAAGTGCCGTCCGCACATGAACGGGGAGTCCTGGCCGTTCTCGCGGTACGAGCCGGACCTGAGGCGCGGCGAACCGGGACACGTGTCCCGGGGCGGCCGGGCCGTGGTCCGCCCTGGCCAGGGAGGGTGCCCTCCGGCCATGCGGAGGCCGGATGTGCGGTTGTGTCTGCTTCTGGTGAGTGACTGTGGCGAATTCGTGCTGTTTTCCACGCCATCCTTCACGGGTTATGTCTTCGTAGCGCCCACGGACCGGAGAGATCAGTTCCGGGGCGAGCGGATCTATGAACGGAGAGGTGTCATGGCCACCGGCGAGAAGCACTCACCTCATTTCACTGGCCGACGCAAAGAACTGCGGTTGTTCGGCGACGCCGTGCGCGACAGCACGCGGACCGGCATGACCGTCTACTCATTCACCGGCGAACTGGGCGTGGGGCGCAGCGCGTTGTTGCACGAGTTCCGGGTCTCCGCCCGCGAGCGGGGATGTGCCGTCATCAGGCTGGACTGCGCCCGGCCCTGCCACCGGATCGAGCAGGGCCTCTTCGACGAACTGCTGGCGGTGCTGCCCGCCGGAAGCGTCCCCGGTGCCGCACTGCGGGCGGCGGGCGAGCGGACCGCCGGCACCCAGGGACTCGATCCGGCCGCTCCGGCACCGGTGCCGCCGGCCGTGCTGCGCAACGCCGTACGGGAGGCCGCCGGACACGCCCCGCTGGTCGTGACCGTCGACGACGTGTGCCGGGCCGACGCCGCCGCACTGGACGAGCTGAACCGGATGAGGCAGGCCTGTGCCCGGCTGCCCGTCGTCATGGCCATCTCCATACGGCAGGGCGAACCCGCCACGGCGCCGAGGGAGTTGGCCGCGTTATTACAGGGCACCGAGCAGCTCGTACTGGACGGACTGTCCGAGCGGGACACCGCCGCCGCGGCACGCGCCGTACTGCGGCGCGGCGTACCGCCCGAATTCGCCGCGGCCTGCCACCGCCTCAGCGCCGGAAACCCCTTCATGCTGGGGGAGTTGCTGCGCTGGGCCCGCGAGAAGGGCCCGAGGGCCACCGACACCGCGGCGCTCGGTACGGCCGTACTCCCGGCCGTCGCCGAGGCGGTGACCGGACGGCTGGACCCGATCGACCCCGCTCTCGGGCGGCTCGCCGCGGTGATCGCCCTCGCGGACGACGACACCGCCGACGCCGCCCCACTGGCCGCCCACCTCAGCGGGATGACGCTCGAACAGACTCTGGTCGCGGCAGACCTGCTGGTCAGGATGCGGCTGATCGCGGACGACGGCACCGTCACACTCAGGCATCCGGTGCTGCGCACGGCCCTGGCCGGCGGGATGACCCGTATGGCGCGGAGCGCGGCGCACCTGAGCGCGGCGGGCCATCTGCACCGGCACGGCGCGGCGGCCGGCCGGGTCGCCGGTCATCTCCTCGCGTCCACCGTTCCGCTGGACGACTCCTGGTCCACCGAGGTGCTGCTCCAGGCCGCCCGCGGCGCCGCGGCCGCCGATGACAACGACGGCGCGCTGCGCTTCCTGGAGCGGGCCCTGCGGGTGGCGACCGGCGAGGACCACCACCGGGCCGTCCTGCTGCTCTCGGACGTGCGGCTGCGCGCCGACTGGGCCGACGGGGTCGACGCGACGGTTGCGATGCTGGCCGCGACGGGCGACGAGAGCGTACGGGAACGGCTGCTGCACCGGGTGGGCCGCGCGCTGTACGAGGCCCGCGCCCCGGAGGACACCGAGCGGGTGCTGACCGCGACCGCCGCGGCCGTCGCCGGCACCGGACTGTCCCGGTGGCCGCGGCTGCACCGTACCGTCGCGGGGCTGTTCGCCGGACCCCCGGCCCGTACCGCCCGGCTCCTCGACGAACTCCCGCTGCCCGACGCCCGGTCCGTGTCCGACAGCCCGGGCCCCTCGCCCGGGCTGCGTACGGCGGCGGCCGCGGTCGGGGCGCTCTGCCGCGACTTGGGCGGCGGGGACAGCCGGTCGGCGGTGGAGGAGGCGCGCGCGGTCCTCGCCGAATGCGGCGAGGAGTCGTCGGCGCACCCGCTGACCGTACCGGCGGCGCTGACGGTTCTCGTACAGAACGGGCGGTACGAGGAAGCCGCCGCGGCGGCCGCGCACATGCGCCGCGGTGACCGACGTGATGACGCCCTCTTCCCGCCCGGCTGCCCGCTGCTGCTCCTGGTCGCCGGTCAGATCGCCCTCGGCCAGGGCCGGTTGAACGAGGCGCAGCTCCAACTGGGGGAGTCCGTGGGCGGCTTGTCGTGCGGCGGTGCGGAGGCCGGCGAGCCCCACCGGGCCGAGGCCGTCGGGCTGCTCGCCGACGTACTGACCAGCCTGGGCAGGAACGAACAGGCGTGGGCGCTGCTCCGCAGGCACCATTACGCGGAGGAGCTGGCGCCCGGCTGGTACCACCGGCATGTCCTGCTGGCCAGGGCACGGCTCCGCGCCGCCTGCGGCGATCTGCCCGGCGCCGCGCGTGACCTGACCGAACTGCGCCTGCGCAACGGCGCGTCGGGGGTACGGTCCACGGCGGCCGTGCCCTGGCGGATCCATGCCGTCGTCCTGCTGCGGCAGGCCGGGCTGCTGGACGAGGCGGAGGAAGCGGCGGCCGAGCAGATGCGTGCCGCCGAGGCCGCGGACACCGCGCTGGAGCACGGCCGCGCGCTACGGGCACTGGCCGATGTGGCGGGCGGACTGCGGGGCGAGCGCATGCTGCGCGAGGCGGTCCAGTTGCTGGAGAGCGCGGGCAGCGAGCTCGATCTGGCGCTCGCCCAGGCCGACCTGGGCGCTCTGCTGCTCCGGCTGGGCCGCCAGCAGTACGGGGTGGCCGCGCTCACCGAGGCGGTACGGCTGGCCCGCCGGTGCGGCGCCCGGCCGCTGGCCGAGCAGGTCAGGACCCATCTCGCGGCGGCCGACGAGCGCACGCCCCAGCACGCCTCGCTGCGCGGGATCCTCGCCCTGACCACCCGGGAGCGGCAGATCCTCCTCCAGGCCACGCAGGGCCTGTCCAACCGGCGTATCTCGACCGTCCTGGGCATCACCCGCCGTACGGTCGAGCTGCACCTGTCGAGCGCGTACCGGAAGCTGGGCATCACCGGCCGACGTGACTTCCAGGAGATCTTCCGCCCGCCGGGCGTCTGGTCGCTGCTCGCCGACGGCGCTCCCGGCGGCACCGGTCAGCGCGCCCCGGCCTTCGCGTCCTCGGCCGTACCGGGAGCTGTCCCGGAAGCTGTTCCCGGGGCCGTCTCGGACCGCGCGGACCGGCCTTTCGGCTCGCTGCCCGCCGTCCTTCGGTTCCGCACCGAGATGTGGACGGACCGCTCCCTGGGACACGCTGAGGGCGAGCAGGCGGCCGACCGTGCCGCTCCCCTCGGTGTCCTTCCCCTGACCGGAGGTTCCTGATGGAGCAGAACAGCCGTAGCACCGACCCGTTCACCGCCGTGGTGGTGCTCTCGGGAGGTATGGACTCCACCACTCTCATGGCGCACTACGCCGCGCTGGGCTACGGCCTGATCGCCGTGACGGTCGACTACGGTCAGCGGCACCGCAAGGAGATCGAGTCGGCGCGCGGGATCGCCGCCCACTACGAGGCGCGGCACCATGTGGTGGACCTCAGCGGCTTCGGTTCCGTACTGGCGGGCTCGGCCCTGACGGACGACAGCGTCAGCGTTCCTGACGGGCACTACGCGGAGGAGTCCATGCGGGCCACCGTCGTACCGAACCGCAACGCGGTCCTCGCCAATGTCGCGGTGTCGGTGGGTGTCGCGCACCGCGCCGGGACGGTGGCGCTGGGCATGCACGCGGGCGACCACTTCATCTACCCCGACTGCCGCCCCGCGTTCCTCGACGCGCTCGGCGAGCTGGTGAAGGTCGCCAACGAGGGCTTCCCGACGCCCTCCGTGGAGGCGCCGTTCATCACCTGGTCCAAGTCGGACATCGCCGCACACGGCACGCGGCTGGGGGCCCCGCTGGAGCGGAGCTGGTCCTGCTACAAGGGCGGCGAGCGGCACTGCGGGACCTGCGGCACCTGCTACGAGCGGCGCGAGGCGTTCCGTGAGGCCGGGCTGTCCGACCCGACCGACTACCTCGACGCGGTGACGCGCTTCGCCGCCCCCTGACGGGCCGTGGACACAGCACGGCGGGGTCCGGGGACAGTCGCCCCGGACCCCGCCCGTGGGGGTACGGAAGTGCCCGGACGGGGCCTACACCGGGGCCGTGCCGATCAGCCCCGAGCGGGTGACCAGGCCGCGCAGGGCCTCCTCGTCCAGATGCCCGGTGCCGGCCGGGCGGCGCGGCAGGACCATGTAGCGGGCCTCCGCCGTCGCGTCCCACACCCGTACCGCCACCTCGTCCGGCACCCGGTACCCGAACTCGGCCAGTACGGCGCGCGGTTCGCGGACCACCCGGGCCCGGTAGGCGTCACTGCGGTACCAGCTCGGCGACGGCCCGAGCAGCAGCAGTGGATAGCACGAGCACAGCGTGCACACCACGACATTGTGTGTCCCCGCGGTGTTCTCCACCACGCGCAGATGCTCGTCGGGCGCCAGCAGCCCGCCCAGCCCCGCCTGTTCCAGTGCCTCTCCGGCGTCGTCCAGCAGCAGGGCGCGGAAGCCCGGATCCGTCCAGGCGCGGGCCACCAGCCTCGCGCCGTTGAACGGGGTGGCCCGGTACAGACGCTGCTCCAGTACGGCGTCGAGCTGCTCGTCCGTCACCAGCCCCGCCGCGACGAGCCGGGCCTCCAGCCGCCGCACCCTGGCGGCGACCGGCAGATCGGTGTGTTCTCCGCTCATCGGGGTCGTTCCTCCTGATCGGTGGCGCCGCCGGGCCCGGCCGCGTCCAGATAGCACTCCCACAGATCGCACACCACCTCGTGGTCCGTATCCGAGGGAGTTCCGTCCCACAGACCGCTCGCCGCGAAGGCGACGCTGTAGACGGGCAGCCTCCGTACGGGCGAGCGGCGGCGGGCCACGTCGTCGGGGAGTTCGCAGACGGGCTGCACGGCACGGACCTGACCGGTGTGGCCGCGGACATAGCGGGGCACCCGGGTGTGGTACGGGGGGTCGGCGGCCCGCACCCGGACCGGCTGGCCGATCCGGAAGGCCGGGGAAGGGACGCCGCTCACGCGTCGCCCGTACCGTCAGCGGCGTCGCTCCTACCGTCGGCGTCGGCCGTGTCACCCGCGTCGGCCGTGTCGCTCAGCAGGCCGCGCTCCTCGAACAGCCGCTCCATCCCGCCGACGACCCGTTCGTAGTACGACGACGCGAGGAACGCGCCCGGGTCCGCACGCTCCTCCGCGTCGCGCAGCTCGCTGGCCGAGCAGACTCCGTTCATGCCGAGCACCGCGATCAGCGCCCACACCCGGGCCTGCCAGTCCGCGCCCCACGCGGAGCGCCCGTCGGGGCCGTACGCCGCCACGATCGGCGGGTCGGGCGGGAGTGCGCCGGCGAGCGCGCCGAACCCCTGGGCGCCGCCGACATCGTTGGGCCGGCTCATGGGATCTCCGTAAGTTGTTAGGCGGCCCGGGAGGGCCGGGTGTGGCTTATG
>NZ_LATD01000107.1 GCF_000981895.1 Streptomyces odonnellii
TACGAGACAGCTGGTGGACCTGGCCGGTGCCCTGGTCGCGGTACGCACGGTCCCGCTCGACCTCGGAGCGGGAGCGGCGAAGGTCGTCGAGACGGCGGCGATCCAGGTCGACGCGGTCCGCGCGGAAGCACTGCGCGCGGCGAGGCTACAGACGGGCGCGCGGCTCGGCATGCCGGTCGGCGCCGGGCGCGTGGGCGTGACACCCGCCCCCGAGGACGCCCCCGCCCCCCGTACAGCCATCGCCCCCGGCGCCGGGGTCTCCGTGGCCCCGGGGGCCGTGGCTTCCGTACGGGCCGGGGCCTCCTCGCAAGCGGGGGTGCGGCCGGGGATACGGCCGGACTTGGTGGCCGACGGGTGCGACGGCGCGCGGGATGTGCTCGGCGTCGGGGTCGCCATGCCCGGGCCGCTCGACCACCGGACCGGGGTGCCGGGACAGGTCACCGGGTTTCCGGAGTGGGAGGGGTTTCCGCTGCGCGAGGCCCTCGCCGCGCGGCTCCAGCTTCCCGTCGTCCTCGACAAGGACACCAACGCCGCCGCCCTCGGTCTGGCCCTGCGCGGGGCCGGCGACTCCTTCGCGTATCTCCATCTCGGCACGGGCCTGGGCGCCGGGCTCGTGCTCGGCGGCGCGCTGCACCGCGGGGCCCGCACCGGGGCCGGGGAGTTCGGGCACCAGGTCGTCCAGCTCGACGGCGCCCGCTGCGACTGCGGCAACCGCGGCTGTATCGAGGCGCTCTGTCTCGGTGCCGTCGCCCGCGGCGATCTGCCGGAGGCGGCCCGGGTGCTCGGCGCGGGCGCGGCGAATCTCGTCGGCCTGCTCGACATCGACCGTGTCCTGCTCGGCGGCCGTACGATCGCCGCGCACGAGGCGTGTTTCGTACGCGGAGTCGGCGCGGTCGTCGCGGAACGCTCCAGAGGCGCGGTCATCCCCGTCACCGCGGCCGAGGGCGGGCCGCACCCGGTCGCCGAGGGCGCCGCGCAACTCGTCCTCGCGCCGGTCTTCGGCCATCGGCGGGAGTCAGAACTGGGCTGATGGGGTGTGTTCATGTGATTTTCTGGCTGTTCGGGGTCGTGGCGCTCCGGACGGCCCGCGGTCGCATGACAGCGTCGACGGGGGCTCGGGTCGTGTCCTGTCCGGTGTGGCCCGGGCACCTGGCCCTTTCCCCGACCGCATCCCCGAGCACATCAACGCGCCCCGCGAGCAGCAAAGGCCATGTCACCCATGCGACTGCGTCACGCCCTCGCCACCGGAATCACCGTGGTCACGACGGTGATCGCGCCCATGACGGCCCACGCGCAGCCCGTCTCAGCACAGGCCGATCCGCTGCCCGCCTCCGTACGGGCCGTACCGCTGCCTGTCGCCGTACGGGCTGAACCGCTGCCCGCCTCGGCACAGGCCGAACCGCTGCCAGCCTCAGCACAGGCCGATCCGCTGCCCGCCTCCGTACGGGCCGTGTCGCTGCCCGTCTCAGCACAGGCCGTATCGCTGCCCGCGCCGGGGACGCGGGCCGTGTCGCCGCCCCTCGCTCCCGGTCCCCGGTGCGGCAAGCTCTCCGACCCCGAGTTCCCGATCACCTCACGGATCCTCGGCGGCCCCGACGCCTACCGGCCCGGTGGCGCCGCCGGGACCTGGGCGCTCGAACTCACCAACACCACGGCCCGGATGTGCCGCGACATCCACCCCGTCCTCGTCCTCGTCGACCGGCACCGGGCGCTCACCGCCTCCCAGCTCACCCTGGAGATGACCGACGGCGAGGGGCGCTGGCACGCCCTGCCGCTGGAGAAGACCGAGCGGGACGAGATCATCGGCGTACTCGACGACGGTTCGCCGGGGTTCGCCGTACCGGCGGGCCGTACCGTCACCGTCCGCGCGCGGCTCGCGTTCGCCGCGAACACCGAGCCCAACAAGGTCATGATCACCGCCGCGGCCGTCCAGCGGCGGGGCCGGGACGGCGACTGGGTCGGGGAGTCCGACGCGTACCGCCTGGCCGTCCGCAAGCCGGAGGGCAAGGGCGTCGGCGGTGAGGGATCCGCCAAGGACACCGGTACGCGGACACCCGCCCCCACCGTCGGCCACTCCCACCCCGGCGACCGGCTGCCCGACAGCGGTCAACTCGCCCGCGCGGGACTGGAGGGCGACCTCGTCGGCCTCACGGCGGCGGTGGCCGCGCTGCTGATCGCCGGAGCCATCCTGGTCGTCGGTGCCCGACGACTCCGTACCGACCCCACCGAGCGGCACTGACAAGCGGGCGGCACCGACAAGCTGGTACGGGCCGAGAACCCGTCTGCGGTCACCGCTGTACACCCTCGTTACGCTGGGGCGTGTCGGACCACGCAATATTGGCCACCCCAGAGCGGAGAACAATCCAGTGGCAGAGCGCAAGCCGATCGAGTCCTGGCTCACCGACATGGACGGCGTGCTCATTCACGAAGGGGTACCGATCCCCGGCGCCGCCGAGTTCATGAAGCGGCTGAAGGAGTCGGGCAAGCCGTTCCTCGTCCTCACCAACAACTCCATCTACACCCCGCGCGATCTCCAGGCCCGGCTCGCCCGGATGGGGCTCGACGTGCCGGTGGACAACATCTGGACCTCGGCGCTCGCCACCGCCAGATTCCTGGAGGACCAGCGGCCCGGCGGTACGGCGTATGTCATCGGCGAGGCGGGACTGACCACCGCGCTGCACGACATCGGCTACATACTCACCGACCACGAGCCGGACTACGTGGTGCTCGGCGAGACCCGTACCTACAGCTTCGAGGCGCTGACCAGGGCGATCCGGCTGATCAACGGCGGTGCGCGGTTCATCTGCACCAACCCCGACGAGACCGGCCCCTCGACCGAGGGCCCGCTGCCCGCGACCGGCGCCGTGGCCGCGCTGATCACCAAGGCCACCGGCAAGGACCCGTACTTCGCGGGCAAGCCCAACCCGCTGATGATGCGGACGGGACTCAACGCGATCGGCGCGCACTCCGAGACCAGCGCGATGATCGGCGACCGGATGGACACCGACGTCCTCGCCGGTCTGGAGGCGGGTATGGAGACCTTCCTGGTGCTGAGCGGACTGACCGCGCCCGGCGACATCGACCGCTATCCCTTCCGGCCGTCCACGGTCGTTGACTCGATCGCCGATCTGGTCGATCGCATCTGAGCACGTCAGCGGGGGAGTGGCCGGCGGGCGGCGCGCGCTGCGGATGCGGACGGGCCGGTGACGCGTGAGTCTCTGAGATGTCGGAGTGGAGCGTCGGCGTCAGGAGGTCCACGATGCGTCCAGGGTTGCTCGCTCTCCGTGCCGTGGGCGCGGTCGCCGTGGTGGCGGCCGTGCCGGTCCTCGTCACCGGCGCCGGCGGCGCCGTCCGGGACCATGACTCCGTACGAGGCACTCTGACCCCGTCGGCCGTGACCCTCGGCGGAGAAGCCGGGGCCGGGGCCGGCCACTGTACGGGCGGTACGGCGACGGCTCACGAATCCTGCCCGGGGCAGCACCGCCCCGGAGCCCTGCCCACGCCGTTCGGTCCGGTGCAGATCGGCAGCGGCGGCCCGGGGGCGGACGGTTCCGGTGGCGTGGCACGGCCCGAAAACCCCGCCGCCGCGGGCCCCGAAAACCCCGCCGCCGCGGACGAAGTACGCGACGAGTCCGCCGGGCCCGGCGCCCCGCAGGCCGTGGTCGGCCTGGTCCTCGCGGGCGTCGCCGCGGTCGCCGTGGCCTTCCGGGGCGCCCGGCGGCGGCGTAACGCCCGCGACCCGGAGATGGAACCGGACGCGAGCCACGACCGGCGTCCCTGATCCGGCGCGGCTGTCGTCACAGCTCGCCCACGAAGATCCGGCGCGATGCTGTCGTCACAGCTCGCCCACGAAGCCGCACGATCCGCCGGGCGGATCGGGCCGCTGTGCCAGGATTGGTGGCGGCCGGTCCCGACCGGCGGGCAGGGGAGGTCCGGAGGCGCGGGGGTGCGCGCTCCGGATGACGGTGCGTCAAGGGGGAGTGGATGTACGGCAGTTATTCCGGCCGGGGCGCGCGCGTCCGCGCGGTGCTGAGGGCGGGCGCGGTGGGCGCGTCGGCGGGTGCGCTGCTGCTCGTCGCGGGCTGTTCGTCCGGCGGCGACAGCGGTGCGGAGGGCGGTGACGGCGGTACGAAGGTGCCGCCGATCGGCCAGCGCCCCAAGGCGCAGGCACCCTACTGGGTCAACCCCGACGGGACGGCGGCCCAGCAGGCCGCCGCGTACGCAGGCCGGGGCGACACCGCGAACGCCGGGCTGATCAGGAAGATCGCCGAACAGCCGGTCGCCGAGTGGATCGGCCCCGACACCCCCCGGACCCAGGCCAAAGGTTTCACCGAGGCGGCGGCGAAGGCCGACCGGGACGCCCTGCTGGTCCTCTACAACATCCCGCACCGCGACTGCGGCCAGTTCTCCAAGGGCGGCGCCTCGGACGGCAACGCGTACCGGACCTGGGTCGACGAGGTCGCCCAGGGCATAGGCGACCGCCGCGCCACCGTGATCCTGGAGCCCGACGCCGTACTGCACCTGGTGGACGGCTGCACCCCGGAGGCGTACCACGAGGAGCGGTACGACCTGCTCAAGGGCGCCGTCGAGCGGCTCAAGCGGCAGCCCGCCACCTCGGTGTACGTGGACGCGGGCAACGCGGGCTGGCAGTCGCCCGACGCGCTCTTCGAACCGCTCCAGCGCGCGGGCATCGCCGCGGCGGACGGCTTCGCGGTCAATGTCTCCAACTTCTACCCGACGGCCGCGAGCGCGGACTTCGGCAGGCGGCTCTCCGAGAAGGTCGGCGGCAAGCCGTTCGTGATCGACACCAGCCGCAACGGCAACGGCCCGTACACCGGTGGCGATCCGGGCGAGAACTGGTGCAACCCCCCGGGCCGCGCCCTCGGTGAGGCACCGACCACCGACACCGGCGATCCGCTGGTCACGGCGTATCTGTGGGTGAAGCGGCCCGGGGAGTCGGACGGCGACTGCAAGGGTGGCCCCAAGGCGGGCGAGTGGTATCCGAAGTACGCCCTGGAGCTGGCGCGCAACACGAAGTAGCGCGGCGGGCACGGCGGTTGACGGGCGGCAGCGGTACGACCTGGCGGGGGCGGTATCCGGCCCGTATCGCACCCGCCCGTACCGCACCAGCGGCCCGTGCCGCCCGTAGCGCACCAGCCAGCCCGTACCGCACCCGCTCACGGGTCCTACGGGATCTCCACCCACACGCCCTCGGACGGCGTGCCCTTCGTGTCCGTGACGAACAGCATGTACCAGCCCGACGTCACCAGCGCCCTGTTCTTCGGCACCGTGACCTCGATACCGTCCGCCGTCTTCTTCAAGTCCAGTGCCACCGAGCGCTGTTCGACATCGGTGACATGCGTGACCGCGCTGGGCCGCATCAGCTTCGCCGACGCGACCGCCCCCGGATCCGCCGTTCTGAACTCCGCCGTCCCGCCCCGCTTCACACTCTTCGGCCCGCCCGAGAGCACCGGCCGCTCGTCCCGGAAGAGATACGGCGGCGTATAGATCTCGATGCGCTGCTCGAAGACGCCCGGCCTGGTGTCGGCCTTGTCCGAGTAGAGCGGGTCCGAGCCGAAGACCATGACCCGGCCGTCCGGCAGCAGGACCGAGCCCGAGTGGTAGTTGCGGCCCACCGCCGGATCGGCGACCCGGTCGTACGAGGCCGACTCCGGGTCGTACAGCCGCGCTTGGAGGACGTCCGAGCCGCCGCGCCCCCGGTAGTCCTCGGAGCCGCCGGTGATCAGTACGGAGTCGTCGGGCAGCAGCGAGGCGCTCGGATAGCGGGTGCCCTTCTCCAGCACCGGGCCGTCCTCGAAACGCGGGTCGCGGGCCTTGAGGTCGACCAGCCGGGACTTCTCACTGGACTTCTCGGACTCGCCGACCCCGCCCCCGCCGACGACCATGAACTTCTGGTCCTGGGCGGGCGGCAGCATGACCGTTGCCGAGGTCTCCATCCGGTCGGGATCGCTC
The DNA here is from genome assembly GCF_000981895.1 of Streptomyces odonnellii. Lineage (GTDB taxonomy): Bacteria > Actinomycetota > Actinomycetes > Streptomycetales > Streptomycetaceae > Streptomyces > Streptomyces odonnellii. The sequence continues at coordinate 5,974 of NZ_LATD01000107.1, forward strand.
AGCCCCGGAATCTTCTGGAATTTGTTCGTCTTCAGATCCCAGATGCCCGGATCACGGCCGACATCGGCCGGGCCGTAGCCCGCGTTCGAGCCGCTGTAGAAGAGCTTGCCGTTGTCCAGAAGGAAGATCGCCGGATAGGTGGGGAACTTCCTGATGATTCCGGTGTACTCCCACGACTTTGACCTCGGGTCGTAGATCTCGTCCTTGCCGGGGACTATCTGGCCGATCTCGTCGAGACCCGACAGCGCCAGCACCTTGCCGTCCTCAAGGGTGGTCAGCGTCGGATACCAGCGGGCCTCGTTCATCGGGTCGACGGTGATGTACTTCTCCGCCAGCGGATCGAACTCGTAGGCTTCCTTGATTCCCTGGAAGTCCTTCTTGTCGAGCGCGAGTTTCTGTGCGATGCCATAGACATTGCGGGCGTCGGAGCCCTTCATGCCCTGCACCCGGTAATTGTCCTCGGTGCCGGTCTCGTATTTCTTGCCGGACTGGCGCGCCTCGACATAGATACGGCCCAGACCCGCCTCGGTCCGCAGGAAGGCGCCGGTCTCCGGATCGAAGATCTTCTTGGCCTTCTCGACCAGAACGGGATCCTTGGAGACAAAGGTCTTGCCGTTCTCCTTGCCCGTGAACATCGTGCCCGCGGGCAGGGTGACCGGCTTGTCCGGGTCCTCGTTGTGGACGATCATCAGGCCGCCCGCCTTGGTGACATCGCCCTTGAGCTTCTCGTACCGCTTGGTGCCGCCCGCCACCAGCAGGTTTCCGTCCGGCAGTTGGGTGTGCCCGGAGCAGAACATGTCCTTGGGCGTGGGGATCTTCTTGTACGTATTGGCCTTCGGGTCCCAGAGGACCGACTCGAACTTCCCCGCGTCGAAGTTCTTCTGGTTGTTGCCGGAGCCCGCGATCAGCAGCACCTTTCCGGTGTGCAGCAGGGCGGCGTGGATCGAGTTGATCCGGAACTCGGACGGGATGTCGAGAAAGTCCCAGTGCCCGTTCTCGGCCTTGTACTCCGGCCGGTTGATCGTGTACTCGTGGTATTTGGCCGAGCCGAACCGGTAGAGCGCGGGACCGTTCACCCCGGCCACCGCGACCGCCACCGCCGTGCCTATCGCAATACGGCGGGCGCGGTTTCTGCGGTGGTTCTGCCGGACGGGAATGGCGCTCATTTCTTACGTCCCCCAAGGGAAATCTGCACGGTCTGATCAGTGGCCACGGGCGGGCCCGCGGGCTGCTGCGGTACGAAGGGAGCCGCGCCCCCGGACACCGCGCCCCCGGACGGCGTACCGGCGTCACCGCGCCCCCGCCTCCTCCGCCTCTTCCTGTCCTGGCGCATCCCCCAGCGCCAGGCGAAGATCGGCGCCGCCGTGATGAGCATCGCCAGCGAGGCCCAGGTGATCATCGCCGGATGGTCGTGCCCGAAGTAGAAGGAGGAGGCCAGCGATCCGCCGAAGACCAGGATGAAGAAGAGATGGATCCGGAAGGTCCCGAAAAGCGTGTCGGGACTGGACGAGTCGCCCTTGGGCGTCACCACGAAACCGCTCTTGCGGCGCAGCACGGCGTCCATCAGCGAGCGCGCGTAGATCGGCGCGGAGAGCGCGGACATCACCATGCCGGCCAGCCCGCCGGACCCCTCGGGCTCGTGCGGCGAGACATTGTGGCGGCGGTTCCAGATGTAGAGCCCGATCTGGAGGGCCGAGGCGTTCCCGTACAGCATCATCCAGATCGCAGGGTCGATCTGCACACCGGAGGCGCCCATGCCCAGGAACAGGGCGCAGCTCAGGGCCGCCAGGATCCAGTTGAGGGCCGACATCGGGTAGAAGATGATCATCATGGTGTAGTTGAAGAGCTTGCCGGGCGGCAGCGTGCCGTACCCCCGCCAGTACTGCTTGAGGATCGTCTCGTACGTACCGCGCGACCAGCGGAGCTGCTGGGTGAAGAAGTCGGTCCAGGCGGTCGGGCCCTCGCCGACGGCCAGCACGTCCGGGGTGTAGACCGAGCGCCACTTGTTGCCGGTGTGCGGGTTCCTGGCGCGGTGCATCTCGAAGCCCGTCGCCATGTCCTCGGTGATCGAGTCGTACAGACCGCCGATCTGCTTCAGCGCGCTGATCCGTACGGCGTTGCTCGTGCCGACGAACATGGGCGCGCCGTAACGGTTGCCCGCGCGCTGGATCAGGGCGTGGAAGAGGAACTGCTGCGACTCGGCGGCCTTGGTGACGAAGGTGTCGTAATTGCCGTACACCTGGGGGCCGATGACAAAGCCGACGTCCGGGTCGCGGAAGTAACCGAGCATCCGCTCCAGGTAGTTGGGCATCGGTACGTGGTCGGTGTCGACGGAGGCGAAGAAGTCGTACACGTCGCCGTGCGCGTCGAGCCAGGCGTTGTAGTTGCCGTGCTTGGTCTTCGCGCGGTGCGCGCCCTTGGGCTGGTTCCACTTCGCGACGCCCTTGCGGGAGAAGTGGTGCACTCCGAGGCGGGCGCAGACCTCCTTGACCGCCGGGTCGTCGCCCTCGTCGAGCAGCCACACATGCAGCAGCCCGCGGTGCCGGATCCTGACCGCCGCCTCCAGGGTCTTGGTGACCATGGCGAGGGGTTCCTTGCCCGGGACGAAGGAGGTGAGGAAGGCGACGCGGGTGCCGTTCTCCGGTATGACGGGCACGGGGTCGCGCGCCACCAGGGTGGCGTGGGCGTTCGAGAGGACGTTCATCGTGCGGAACAGCTCGATCAGTCCGATCGAGACGAGCATCACGATGTCCAGGACGAGAAGGGTGTCGTTCTTCAGGTTCGGATCGCGCTCGGTCCAGTGCTGCGGCTGCATCAGCCAGACGAAGAGCCCGAGCGAGAGCAGTGGCGCGGCACCGAGCAGCAGGGCGGCGCGGACACGGTGCGGCTCCTGCGAGAGCAGCGAGCGGTAGCGGACGGTGTACGGCTTGTCCGGGTCGGGCCGGGTGAGCGGTCCCGCGAGCCGGCTGTAGTGCTCGTAGTCGTACTTGGGGAGCGCGGGCTTCCTGGACCAGGGGCGCTGGCCGCCGCTTCTGAGATGGGAGGGGATCCGGAGCTGAGTGGTCCGGGACGCGTCGTTCTGCTGCGCGCCCTCTGGCGTCGACGTCATGAGTCATCCCCCCGCGAGCATGGTCGCTGCGTGATCGGTACCGACGGTTTCGTCCGGAACGGTCCCCCTCGACCACCGGCCCGGGCGCGGCAGCCGCGGCCCCGCACTCAAGGACAGAGAACGGCGGCCGTCCGGTTGCACCCGCCCGTGGAGGCATCCCCGCCGCGTCCAACTGCCCGGACCGCGTACCTCGTTGGCGTCGACGCGCCGTCGTCGACGCGTTCAGACCAGGTTGGCCGACCTGACCCGGGACCGCAAGGAAGAAATATTCCGATTGTCGGTTGTGTGCGCGATGTGAGCGGTCAGTGTGACGGATGTGGCGGCGGTGTGGTGGCCGGGCGCATGCCGCCGGCGCCGGCCGGAGATGCGTGAAGCCCCCTCGTGTGGTGCGAGGGGGCTTCCGTATGCGCGTGCGCCGCCAGGGACTCGAACCCCGGACCCGCTGATTAAGAGTCAGCTGCTCTAACCAACTGAGCTAGCGGCGCCTGCTGACCTGGAGGACTCTACCGGATCCGCGGAGGTGGTCCTGGCCATTTGATGGCTGTTACGGCCTGTCGGATTGTCCTTTCTTTCCCTTGATCCGTCAAAATGCGACTTGTCCAGATAGCTGAGACACTGGCGCGCCCATCGTGCCGGAAAGATCGCGATGAGTGTGGAGGGGATCGCATGACCGTCCCGGTCTTCGAGGAGTACGAGCCCGCCGCCGACTGCTCCTGTACCGGCTGCGCCGAGCGGCGACGCGACCTGGTCAGGGGCGTACCGGTACGCGCGGGCGGCCATCCGGCCGTACACGGCGCCCGGCGGGCACTGGTCCTGGCGACGGCGGGGGTGGCCCTCGGGACGGCGGGGACGGGTACGGGTACGGAAGCGGCGTGGGCGGCGGGACGAGCGGAAGGTGTGACCGCGGCCGCGGAGGCTGTCGCCGGTACGGCGCCGGGGACGGCGGCCGGGATGACAGCGGCGGTGGGGGAGAGCAAGGTGTCCGGGGTGGCCGCCGGGCCGGAGCCCGGCACTCCGCAGGGCAGCAGCGCCCCGCTCTACGGGCGGCCACTGCCCGGCCCCGGTTCCCACCGGTCCCACGGCGCCCTGCGCAGATCCACCCGGGCCGACATCATCAACCGCGCCAAGCGCTGGGCGAACGCGCGGGTGCCGTACAGCATGGCGAAGTTCTGGTCGGACGGATACCGCCAGGACTGCTCCGGCTATGTCTCGATGGCCTGGAACCTCCCGGGCAGCGAATGGACGGGCACGCTGGCGCGGTACGGCGTACGGATCGATCACGACGAGCTCCAGCCGGGCGACATGCTGCTCTTCCACAATCCGGCCAACCCGCAGAAGGGTTCGCACGTCACGATCTTCGGCGGCTGGACCGACTACACCCGCTCCCACTATCTGGCGTACGAACAGGCCCAGCCGCACGCCCGCTCGCAGTCCACGCCCCTCGCGTACTGGAACAACTCCGGCCGCTATGTCCCGTACCGCTACCGCGGGCTGGCCGGGAACGGCGACGGCAAGGGGCCGGGGGCGAGTGCCGGGACCGGGGCGACGGCGGTGTATCCGGGGGCCGGGTCGTTCCGGCCGGGCGCGGTGAACGCGCATGTCAGACGGCTCGGCCGGATGCTGATCGCGCGCGGGGGCGGGCGCTACTACCAGGAGGGCGCCGGGCCCCGGTGGAGCGAGTCGGACCGGCGGGCCACCCAGGCGTTCCAGCGCGCGCAGGGCTGGCGCGGCGCCGAGGCGGACGGGCTGCCGGGCCCGGCGACCTGGCGGTATCTCGTACGGGGCCTGGGCAAGGACATCCCGGCGGGCGGGGACAAGGGCGGCGGTGCGCCGGCTGACGCGGGGAGGCCCGGGACGTCCGGGGAGGCCGTGCCGTACCCGGGCGCCCGGCACTTCCGTCCCGGCAGCACCAGCGAGTACGTCGAGCGGCTCGGCAAGCAGCTCGTGAAGAAGGGCTTCGGCAAGTACTACACCTCGGGCCCCGGGCGCGGCTGGACCGAGGCCGACCGGCGCAATGTCGAGGCGTTCCAGCGCGCCCAGGGGTGGCGCGGCGCCGAGGCCGACGGCTATCCCGGCCCGCAGACCTGGCGGCGACTCTTCGCATGACGGAGGCACGGATGACGACGACGACCTCGCACCCGAACGACGAAGGGCCGGCCCCCGCGCCGCCCCCGCCGGACGGCGGGCACCCACCCGAGGC
>NZ_LATD01000108.1 GCF_000981895.1 Streptomyces odonnellii
GGCCGGAGCCGCTCCAGGCCGCTGGCCCCTCTCCCTGGCCCCCGCCACCAGGCCCTTCGCCCTGTCTCAGTCGCCCAGGATCGACAGATCCTCTCGTGCCTTCGGTACGGACACCGTCCCCCGGTCGTCCGGCAGCGTCTGCACCGTGAACATCGGCACCCCGTCCTCCGGCAGCGCGAGCGTGCGCGCCGCGTGGACCGGGCCGCCGCCCGGCTCCGGCTCGACCGTCAGCGCGTACGAGCCCTTCAGCCCGGCCGGCACCGGCGGGGTGAAGGCCAGCGTCGTACCGCCCTTGACGGTGTAGACCTTCTCGGCCTGTTCGCCGCCGCCGGTCCCCGCCGAGGCCGTGACCTTGACCTTCGCGGTCGCGCCCGGCGCGGTCAGCGAGAGTGTCGTGCCCTTGGCGCGGTTGTCGGCCACGGTCGCGCGCGAGGCGATCGGCGCGGTCGCCGGGATGAACGCGATCTCCTGCGCCGAGCCCTTGCCGCGGACCACGCGCAGTGCCGCGACCACCGGGGTCGCGCGCCCGCTCTGGGCCGGGCTGAGGATCAGCGATCCGGCCTCGCCCCTGGTGACGTTCGCGAGGTCGACGGACGCGGTCATCCGGGACTTGACGTGCAGGGTCTCGTTCCCGGCGGGGACGATCGTGCCGTCGGCGCCCGCGAGTTGCACCTTCAGATCGGCGTCGTCCTCGCCGGGCGCGAAGGCCACCAGCCGTACGTCCGTCGCGTCGGCCGGGATGCCGGGCAGCACCACCCGGCCCGCCGGATCGCCCGAGGCCGCCAGCCAGTCGCTGCCCGCCTTCTCGTCGGCGACACGCAGCACCGCGCCGACCCGGCCGGTACGGGTGGTGACATGCACGGTCACATCGGGCGCCGCCTCGCTGGTCAGCGTGGACAGAAGCACCGGCACGCTCGACTTCCCGGGTACCGGAATGCCCTCGCCGACATCCGACTTGAGGACGCCGTCCTTGCCGTACACCTCGATGTCGGCGACGGCGGCGGTGTCGTCGGGGTTGGTGAGATGGACGTAGTCCTGGCGTGTCGCCTCGGTGCTCGCGCCGGGGAACCAGAAGTCGGTGTCCGGTCCCGCGCAGGCCGTCCCGAGCAGCCCGCGCGCGCCGCCGACGCCGACCGTGGTGGTCTGCTGGGTGGTCCAGCCAGGGGCGAAGCGGCCGGTGGCGCTGCCGACGAGGGCGGGGGCGTCGGCGCCGCTCGCCTCACCGGCGACGGGTTTGCCGGGCTCCTTCAGTGCGATGAAGGCCTTGTCCTGCGCGGGATCCTTGGCCGGGTCCTTCTTCTTGTCGTCCTTCTTGGCCGTGCTGTCCGCCGCGCCGGCCAGGGTGACCACGGACTCCCGCAGTTCGGCTGAGCCGGTCGCGGCACCGCCGGAGGTGCCCGCCGTGCCGGCGGGGGTGAAGGAGGTGTACGTCGTCTCGGCGACGTCCGACACGCTCGGCGCCGGGCAGAGCTGGGTGGTGCGCTCCACGGGCAGCAGCGCCGGGACCTGCGCGACCGCCGTGTCCGTGGAGTCCGGCGCGGTCAGCGAGGCGAATCCGGTGATGGCGGCGAGGGCAGTGGCGGCCGCGATGAGGGAGAGGGTCGTACGGTTCACTGGTTGCTGCTCCCGTCGGGGCGCGGACGCCGGTCGTTCTCGTGGCCGTCGGCGTAGGGCTGCTGCTGGCCGTAGCCGTACGGGTCGTACTGGGACGGGTCGTACTGGCCGGGGATCTGCGCCTGGCCGTCCTGGTAGCCGCCTTGCTGGTACGAGCCGTCGGGGTACTGGCCCTGCTCGTACGTACCGGCCGGGTACTGGCCCTGCTGATACTGGCCGTCCTGGTACTGGCCCGCGGGGTACTGCTGGTACGGCTGCTGCTGGTACTGGCCCTCGTTGTACTGACTGGCGTCGGCGTACTGGCCGTGCTGCCCGTTCTGTCCGTTCTGGTAGGGGTCCTGCGTGTAGCCGGCACCCGCGCCGGCCGTGGCGTTGGCGTCCCAGTCGTATGTCTGCTGCTGGGGAACGGAACCGTACGGATCGGCCGCCGGAGCCGCGTCGGGCATGGGCGGCACGGCCGCCTGCGGACCCGTCTCGTACGCTCCCGCCCGGTCCGTCCCGTACTCCCCGCCGTACTCCCGGGCCCCGGTCTCCGAAGGCTCACCGGTCCCGGGAGCCTCACCGGTCCCGGGCGCGGCGCCGGTCTCCTCGGGATCCCCGGCGTCCCCGGCGTCCGCGGCCTCCGCCGCCGCCCGCAGCCTCCTGGCCCTGCGGCCCTCGCCCACCAGCGCCTCCGCCGGAATCTCCGTCTCCTCCTCGGGCAGGTCGTCGTCGATCTCGCGGCGGCGCCCCGGCAGCGCGAGGACCAGCAGGACGACGGCGAGCGCGCCCTGCGCCCAGATCCACGCGGTGTGGGTGATCGGATCCTCGTAGGTGAGATCCAGCCGGCCGCCCTCGGCGGGCAGTTCGAATCCCTGGGCCCAGCCGTCGACGGTCTTCTTGGGCAGGACCTCGCCGTCGAGCGTGGCCTGCCAGCCCTCGGCGGCCCGGTCCGCGATCCGCAGCACCCGCCCCGCTGCGCCCTCCGGGATCTCCGTGTGCGCCTCGACCGGCCCGGCGGCCACGGCCAGCGGCTCACCAGCGCCCTTGCCGTCGACGATCACGGCCCGGGAGATCTGCCGGTCCACGCGCCACAGCGCGCTGCCGTCGAGCTGACTCAGCCGGCTCAGCCCGGGGGTGGCGTCGAGGACGCGGCTCATCTGGCGCGGCGACCCGTCCCGTACCAGCACGTAGCGGATCGCGAACCCGCTGAGCTGGTCGGTCTGGTCCGCGCCGGAGCCCGCGACCAGATTCGCGACGATCTTGTCGAGCCGTGGGTCGCTGCCACCGGACTCGGCCAGCTCGGCGTCGCCGAGACGCCCGCCGGAGCCGCGGACCAGGGTGTACGAGACCTCCGCGGGCGAGGTGCCGCCGAGGACCAGGGTGCGCGGCTGGTCGCGGGTGATGCTCTCCTCGGCGACGAACGCCGGGACCTGCACCGGGTCGCGGCGCTCCAGCGGGCCCGCGGCGCCGCTGATCATCCAGCCGAAGGCGCCGAGCAGCGGGGCGAGGACCGCGGCGGCGGCGATCAGTACGGCGACGGGCTGGCGCCAGCCGAAGTTCTCGGCGGCCACCCGCTCCCGGGCGCCGTCCGCGCCGAGCACGGCCGCCGCGATCAGCGCGATGCCGTAGACCAGGGTGGCGGGTCCGGCCCAGCCGGAGTTGTTGGAGATCACCGCGAAGACCAGCCCGAGGAGCGCGACGGCCCAGGCGGTACCGATGGCGAACTGCCGCTCGCCGCGCAGCAGGGCGGCCAGCGCGGCCAGCACGATCCCGATCAGCAGGACACCGCCCGCGGCCTTGGGGCCGCCGGGGCTCATCCCGAGCAGATCGAACGCGGAGGCCTCGCCCGTACCGAACTCCAGGCCCGCCTCGCGGAAGAAGGCGGACGGACTCGTCAGCACCGACAGCGACCAGGGCGCGAGCATCAGTACGGGCGTACCGAGCCCGGCCAGGACGCGCGCCCCGTACGCGGCGATGTCGTCGCGGCGCAGCACCAGGACCCCGAGGCCGAGCAGCAGCGCCAGCGGCCAGACCACCGGGGTGAAGGCCATCGCGAAGGTCAGCAGGAAGGCGTACGCCCAGGTGGCGCGCCAGCTTCCGCGCACGCCCTCGGCGTACGCTCCGGCGCGCATGCCGTACGCGGCGACCGCGGCCCGCGCGATCAGCGGCAGCAGAATGGCGAGGACGGCCGTGCCGAGGCGCCCGGTCGCCAGCGCGCCGGTCGCGGCGGGCAGGAAGGCGTACGCGACGCTCGCCCACGCGCGCAGCAGCCGGGACTCGACGAGCGGGCGCGAGGCGAAGTACGCGGTCAGTCCGGCGAGCGGCACCGAGCAGACGAGCAGCAGGGTCAGGGCGAAGCCGGTGGAGCCGAGGAAGAGCGCGGACAGCGCGGCCAGTACGGCGAGATAGGGCGGCGCGGTCTCGGTGTTGCCCGTACCGACGGCGTGCCAGCCGTCCGCGTACCGCGACCAGAGGTCGGAGACGTCGCCCGGCGCGGGCAGCAGCGCGCCGCCCGCCAGCGCGCCGCCGCCGAGCAGTCCGCGGCAGGCGACGAGCGAGACGACGAGAAGGATCGCGAAGAGCACGGGCCCTGGCTTGTGCGCGAGCTTCTTCAGCCGGGCGAACTGCTCGATCTCCAGGAAGTCGGCGTCGTCCCCGCCGGGTCCCGATTCGACGGCGCCGTGCCGTGAACCGCCCGCGTCGGCCTCGTCGCCGGTGCCGAGGCTCGCGGCGATCTGCTCGACGGTGGCCCGTACGGTCGCGCCGGGCGGCGGGAAGAGCGGGCGCAGCTCGGCCGGCTCGACGACGCCCTTGCCGCGGTGACGCCTGCCGCCGATGATCCTGCCGGGCCTCAGCAGGGTGCCGAAGAGGCCCATGACCTCGTCGACGGCCTGCCCCGGCGCCTTGCCCACCAGATAGGCGAGCGTGCGCAGCAGGGTGCCGACGACCAGGCGGAGCAGCACGTACGGGAGGACGGCGCCCCGTGCGTTGACGAGCATGGTGTAGACGGCGCCGGCCTTGTCGACCCGGTGCGGGTTGACGACGGAGCGGCCCGCGCAGTCGACCGTACGGCGCTCACGGGCGGCTGCCTCCGCGTGCCGCAGGACGGCGTCGGGGGCGACGAGCACCCGGTGGCCGGCGGCGTGCGCGCGCCAGCACAGGTCGACGTCGTCGCGCATGAGCGGCAGCCGCCGGTCGAAGCCGCCCAGCTCCTCCCATACATCGCGGCGGATGAGCATGCCGGCGCTGGAGACGGAGAGGACGCTGCGGACCTGGTCGTGCTGGCCCTGGTCCTGTTCGCGCCGGTCGAGCCCGGTCCAGCGGCGGCCGCTGTTGGCGATGGACACACCGACTTCGAGGAGCTGCTTCCTGTCGTACCAGCCGCGCAGCTTGGGGCCGATGACTGCGGCGTACTCGTCGGAGTCGGCGACGCGCAGCAGCTCGGCGAGGGCGTCGGGCTCGGGCGCGCAGTCGTCGTGCAGGAGCCAGAGCCACTGCACGGGCTCGCCGTGGGGCAGCTCCGGCATGTCGTACGTGTCGTCGCGCCAGCTCCTGGTGACCGGGTCCCAGCCGCTGGGCCGCTTGAGATACGGCAGATCGTCGGGCGTGAGCACCCCGGCGGTACGGACCGCCTCGTCGACGGCCGTACCGAATCCGGAGCGGCGCGCGAGATGCAGGACGCGGTCGGCGCCGAGGGCCTCGGTGAGCAGCCGGGCGGAGTCGTCGGCGCTGCCGGTGTCGGCTGCCATGACGTTCTGTACGGGGCGTTCCTGGCCCAGCAGCCCGGCGAGGGCGTCGGGCAGCCAGCGTGCGCCGTCGTGCGAGACGAGTACGGCGGTCACGACGTGCCTCGGGAACTCCGGGGCGGTGGCGGAAACGAACGCGGCGGTGGTGGGGGACATTGAGGTAACGGGCCCTCCGGCCGAGGGGTCGCCCCGAAGGGGCGTGGAGCGTCTGGGACGGGGCCCCACACTAACGGCTGGCAACAGGACGGTCCGCCGCCCGCGGGGGAAGGCGCGGGCGGCGGACCGTTCGACAGGTACGAGGTTGTGACGTTCGGGGCTGGTGTTGATGGTGGTGAATGGGCGCTTTGGCGCGGGTGAGCGGCCGCGGGAGCACACCGGGGGCGGGGTGAACGGCGCTCGGGTGCGGTGACGACGGGCGGCTCGGTCAACACCTTGGTCAGCCTCGGTCAGCACCTCGGCCGGCACGGGGTGGGCCGGTGGTTACGAGGCGGGGCGCGCCCGGCAGGGGTGTGCGGGCGTCAGCGTCACCGGGCGGGGGTTCACCCGAGGGGAGCGGAGCGGGAGCGGCCAGGAGCGGCCGGAAACAGGCAGAGAACTGTCGGGAGTCGGCGCGATCTGTCAGATCGCGGCCTTCTTCAGTCGTCGCCGTTCACGTTCGGACAGTCCGCCCCAGATACCGAATCGCTCGTCGTTGGCGAGGGCATACTCAAGACATTCGGAGCGGACCTCACAGGCGAGGCAGACCTTCTTGGCCTCGCGGGTGGACCCGCCCTTCTCGGGGAAGAAGGACTCGGGATCGGTCTGGGCGCACAAGGCGCGCTCCTGCCAGCCGAGTTCCTCGTCCGCGTCCTCGACCAGCAGTTGCTGGAACAGCTCGGTCATGTGCGCCCCTCGTCTGTCTTCGCGTCCCCGTGATCTGGCCGTTGTCGATTTCGGCCGAACGACACGAGTGAAATTACAAGTGCGTGCTCTGGGCCGGTCAAGCCGAGATCTGCTATTGGGCCCGGTATTCACTCTGCGGAACCAAGGCTATGCGGAAAGTGTTCAAATCACCAAAAACCTGACACATGCCACTGGCCTGCCCACATCCACCACCTCTCACCACGAGAGACGCCACGGACCGCGGCCCCGGTGCCGTTCCGGCCACGGAAGCGATCCGGATCACAGTCTGATCACAAGGGCGTGACGATGTTTGCGAGCACAGTCGCTGCCCCATGTCTCCGCGAGCGAGGGCGGACAAACCTCTCCCTCGTCGGAGTAACCGGATGAGGTGAAACATTGCCGCCAAACCGGCCATCGAGTTGACACCGGCAACTGGACTCGCCACCTTTGAGGGCATGCCAGTGATCCCCGCGCACACCGCGACCCACGTCCGTGGATTCCGCAGCGCTGTTCAGGCTCGCTGTCGCTGTCGCCGCTCCGGCTGTTGACGGGGAAGCCGCGATCGTTCTGATCGCCCCCTGTCCTCTCTCCGATTGATTCTGATCACCGCTTGATCCCGATCACCTGATCCCGATCACCACGACCGCTGTCGGCATACCCGCCGTACACGCCGTGCGCGGTTGATCGCGCTTCTTTCTTGTCTTTTCTGCCGAGGAACCACCGCACCCATGAACAGCGACAGCGACATCCAGATCGCCGGCGATCTCCTTGAGGTCCGGCATCTTCTCCAGCCGGTCCGTCAGCATCCCGCCACCGTGGCCGAGTTCGCGGGGCTCGCCCGTGCGCTCGCCGCCGACCGGGCGGAGTGGGCCCCGCTCGTCCGGTACGACGCCACGAGCCGCTGGTACCACCGGCTGCGCACCGGACCCGGGTATGAGGTGTGGCTGCTCTCCTGGGTGCCCGGTCAGGGCACCGGTTCGCACGACCACGGCCCGTCCTCGGGCGTACTGACGGTGCTGGCGGGAGAACTGACGGAGCGTTCGCGGAGCGGCAGCCGCTCACTGGTTCCGGGGGCGCAGCGGATCTTCGCGCCCGGCTCTGTGCACGAGGTCGTCAATGACGCGATCGAACCCGCCGTGAGTCTGCACATCTACTACCCGGGTCTGACCGAGATGCCGATGCACACGGCCCTGTGCTCCCCGGCGGCCCAGGAGGATGTCGTACCCGCCTGAGAGTCCCGCCCACCGCCCGGCCATCGCCCGGCCACCTGCCCCCAACGACGGGCCTCCGGCTGAGACAATGTATTTATGCGCATTGTGGTTCTGGCCGGCGGTATCGGCGGCGCCCGCTTCCTTCGTGGCCTCAAGCAGGCCGCGCCCGACGCGGACGTCACGGTGATCGGCAACACCGGTGACGACATCCATCTGTTCGGGCTGAAGGTCTGCCCCGACCTCGACACGGTGATGTACACCCTGGGCGGTGGCATCAATGAAGAGCAGGGCTGGGGGCGTACGGACGAGACGTTCCAGGTCAAGGCGGAGCTGGCGGCGTACGGCGTCGGACCCGGGTGGTTCGGCCTCGGCGACCGGGACTTCGCCACCCATATCGTCCGTACGCAGATGCTCGGCGCGGGCTATCCGCTGAGCGCCGTCACCGAGGCGCTCTGCGCGCGCTGGCAGCCGGGAGTGCGGCTGCTGCCGATGTCGGACGACCGTATCGAGACGCATGTGGCGGTCGATGTGGACGGGGAGCGCAAGGCCGTGCACTTTCAGGAGTACTGGGTGCGGATGCGGGCGTCGGTGGACGCGAAGGCGGTCGTCCCCGTCGGCGCGGACCAGGCCAAGCCGGCGCCGGGAGTGCTGGAGGCCGTCGCCGCCGCCGATGTCATTCTCTTCCCGCCGTCCAATCCGGTGGTGAGCATCGGCACGATCCTGGCCGTTCCGGGGATCCGGGAGGCCATCGCCGAGGCGGGGGTGCCGGTCGTCGGGCTCTCGCCGATCGTGGGGGACGCGCCGGTGCGCGGGATGGCCGACAAGGTGCTCGCCGCGATCGGTGTCGAGGCGACGGCGGCGGCGGTCGCGCTGCACTACGGCTCGGGGCTGCTGGACGGCTGGCTCGTGGACACGGTGGACGCGGGGGCGGTGCCGGAGATCGAGGGCGCGGGCATCCGCAGCCGGGCGGTGCCGCTGATGATGACGGATGTGGACGCGGCGGCAGAGATGGCGCGCGAGGCGCTGAAGCTGGCCGAGGAGGTACGGGCATGACGGCACCCTCGTCTTCGTTCCCGCCCCCGCCCTCGCCCTCGTCCTCGGGCGGGTCCTCCGGCGGGCCGGTGGACCCGGGCGCGGGCCATGCACCGGACGCCGTCGCCTCGTACCGTGTGCGCGCCCTGCCCGGGCTGCCCGAGGTGCGGCCCGGGGACGATCTCGCGAAGCTGATCGCGGCCGCCGAGCCGGGGCTGGCCGACGGGGACATCCTGCTGGTGACCTCGAAGATAGTCTCCAAGGCCGAGGGCAGGATCGTCGAGGCGGCGGACCGCGAGGCGGCGATCGACGCGGAGACCGTACGAGTCGTCGCGCGGCGCGGGCCCCTTCGTATCGTCGAGAACCGGCAGGGTCTGGTGATGGCCGCGGCCGGGGTGGACGCCTCCAACACCCCTGCCGGGACAGTGCTGTTGCTGCCCGAGGACTCCGACGCCTCGGCGCGGGCGCTGCGGGACGGGCTGCGGGACGCGCTCGGGGTCGACATCGGTGTGATCGTCACGGACACCTTCGGGCGGCCGTGGCGCAATGGACTCACTGATGTGGCGATCGGGGCCGCGGGGGTGCGGGTGCTGGACGATCTGCGCGGCGGGACGGACGCTCACGGCAATCCGCTGAGCGCGACGGTGGTCGCCCTCGCCGATGAACTGGCCGCCGCGGGCGATCTGGTGAAGGGCAAGGCCGCAGGGCTGCCGGTCGCGGTGGTGAGCGGTCTGGCGCATCTCGTGGGCGACACGGGCACGGGCACGGACGGCGCGGATGCCGCGGATGGTGGCGGCGGCGCGGGTACGGGCGGGGCCAGCGGCGCGCGGGCGCTGGTGCGGGGCTCGGCGGACGACATGTTCCGGCTCGGGACGTCCGAGGCGGTACGGGAAGCCGTCACCCAGCGCCGTACCGTCCGCGACTTCACCGGCGAACCGGTCGACCCGGGCGCGGTCCGCCGCGCCGTCGCGGCGGCCATCACGGCTCCGGCGCCGCACCACACGACGCCGTGGCGCTTCGTCCTCCTGGAGTCGCCGGAGTCGCGGCTGCGTCTCCTCGACGCGATGCGCGACGCCTGGATCGCCGATCTGCGCGCGGACGGCAGGTCGGAGGAATCCGTCGCGAAGCGTGTCCGGCGTGGTGATGTGCTGCGCAAGGCGCCGTACCTGGTGGTTCCCTGCCTGGTGATGGACGGCTCGCACAGCTACGGCGATCAGCGCCGCGACACCGCGGAGCGCGAGATGTTCACGGTCGCCATGGGCGCGGGCGTACAGAACTTCCTGGTGGCGCTGGCGGGCGAACAGCTGGGCTCCGCCTGGGTTTCGTCCACCATGTTCTGCCGTGAGGTCGTACGGGAGGTGCTGTCGCTGCCCGCGCACTGGGACCCGATGGGCGCGGTGGCGGTGGGGCATGCGGCGGAGGCGCCGAAGGAACGGGCGGAGCGGGACGCGGGGCAGTACATCGAGGTGCGCTGAACCGGCTTGTGGCGAGGTGCGCCGAACCGGCTTGTGGGCAGGGCGACTTGTCCGCTCACAACCGGCCCGTGCTCACACCGGGCCGTGCTCACAGCCGGGCGATGTTTCTGATCGGGGTGCGCGGGGTCCGGCGGGCGGGGGTGCGGCCGGACAGCATGATCAGCCGGGTCGCGCGGTGACGCTGGCCCGCGTAGGGGGCGAGGAGTTCCAGCATCGCCGCGTCGTCGGCGTACCGGTCGTCGGCGAGGGCGTGGCCGACGATGCCGGGGAGGTGGAGGTCGCCGACGGTGACGGCGTCCGGGGCGCCGTTCGAGCGCTGGACGACCTCCGCGGCGGTCCAGGGGCCGATGCCGGGGATCAGTTGCAGCCGGGCGGCGGCCTGGACCGGGTCCATGGCCGCGGCCTCCTCCAGGCGGCGGGCGACGCGGACGGCGCGCAGGATCGTGGCGGAGCGTTTGGAGTCGACGCCTGCCTTGTGCCATTCCCAGGACGGGATCAGTGACCAGGTCCGGGCGTCGGGCATCACATACAGCCGCTCGCCGGAGGGGAGGGCGGGGCCGGGGGCGGGTTCGCCGTACTTCCGTACGAGCGTGCGCCAGGCGCGGTACGCCTCGACCGTGGTGACCTTCTGCTCCAGAACGGACGGAATCAGCGATTCCATGACGCGTCCGGTACGGCAGAGACGCAGGCCGGGGCGGTGGCGGAGGGTCTCGGCGAGGAGGCGGTGGCGGGGGGTGAAGGCGTCGGGTTCGTCCGCGGCGCCGAGCAGATCGGGGAGCTGCTCCAGCATCCAGCCGGCGCCGCGACCCCATGCCTCGGCCTCCACGGCGCCGCCGACGGCCTTGAG
>NZ_LATD01000109.1 GCF_000981895.1 Streptomyces odonnellii
CGTGAGGCCCCGGCCCCCGGCCGGTCCCCGCGCGGAGGGCGGAGATGACCGCGGCCGCCGTCCGGACGACATCGGGGACGCGGGCCGGAGCGGGAAAGCGGCCGGGGCACATCGGCTCCCTGGCCGTGCTCGTCGGCGTGTACGGCACCGCCGCGGCCGTCACCGTCGCCGGGCTCGGACGGACCCTGTGGCAGGGCCTCGCCGAGCCCCGCGCCGCCCTCGCCTTCGGTGTCCTCATCGCCGTCGGCGAACTCGCCCGCTGGGGCGCCCCGCCCGGCGAGCGTGAGCCCGCGCCGCTCGGTGCCGCCGGGGCACTCGCGTACGCCCTGCTCGGCGAGAACGCCGGTCACCCCGCCACCCATGGAGTCCTCCAGACCGTCGCAGTCGTCGCCGCGGCCGGGCTTGCCGGCGCCGTACCGCATGTCGTCAGGGGCCGCGGTCCCGGCCTCGGCCACATGGCCAGACGGATCCTCGCCGTCGGCTTCGCCGCGGTCTGCTTCCAGCCCCTCTACAGCGCGGGCGATCTGCGCGAACGCTTCGGATCCGGCCCCGGGTATGCCGTACTGCTCCTCCTCCTGCTCGTCCTCACCGCCCTCTGGGACGCCGTCCTCGCCGCCCTGATGGTGCGCGCCCGTACCCGCCATCCCTTCGGCCCCCTCCTCCGGGACGAACTGCGCGCGCTGCTCCACATCGGCTCCGCGGTCTGCGCCACCGGAGCGGTCATCGCCCTCGGAGTCGCGGTCGCGGGCCTCTGGGCGCTGCCCGTGTTCTGTGTGCCGCTGCTGCTGACGCAGCTCTCCTTCCGGCGCTACGCCGCCGTACGGACCACCTACCGCCAGACCATCGCCTCCCTCGCCCGGGCCACCGAGATCGCCGGCTACACCCCCCACGGGCATGCCCGCAGGGTCGCCGAGCTGAGCTGCGCCGTCGGCCGTGAGCTGGGGCTCTCGGGGCCCGAACTGACCGTCCTGGAGTACGCGGCCCACATGCACGACATCGGGCAGCTCTCGCTCGTCGATCCCGTGCCCGAGGGCGCCACCGCCCTGCTGCCGGTGGCCGAGCAGCGGCGCATCGCCCTGCTCGGCGGTGCGGTGGTCCGTCAGACCGGGGTGCCCGCCGCCGTCGCCGTCGTGGTGGAGCGGCAGGCCGATCCGTACCAGGAACAGCCGCTGCCCGCCCGGATTGTCCGCGCCGTCAATGCGTATGACGACCTGACCGGGGAATGTGCCAGTGCGAGTGGCCCGCTCGGAGCGCTGGAGCGGCTCCGGCTCGGGACGGCGTACGACTACCAGCCCGAGGTGGTGGAAGCCCTGGCGCGTGTGCTGTCCCGGGGAGGTCCGGCCGCAGGTGGGGCCGGGTAACCCATGGGTAATGAGCGGGCGTCCGACCGGGCATGGTTGGATGCGAAGAAGAGGGTGTCGAGGAAAAGGTGTCCGGGGGCACTGACCCGAGCGACCGGCAGGCGGGAATCGTGAGGATCTTCGGGAAGGTACGGCATCGGCCCTCCGCCTCGTGGCGGCAGGCCACCGACCGCGCGTTCACGCTGATCGGTGACGGCCGGTACGAGGACGCGGGCGCGCTGCTCACGCGCGCGGCGGATCTGGAGCCCTGGCTCTCGGAGTCCTGGTTCAATCTGGCCCTGCTGCACAAGTTCCGGCACGACTGGGAGCAGGCCCGCGCCGCCGGGCTGCGCGCCGTCGCCCTGCTGGACAAGGAGACCGGCGCCCCGGACTGGTGGAATGTCGGTATCGCCGCCACCGCGCTCCAGGACTGGCCGCTGGCCCGCCGCGCCTGGCAGGCGTACGGCCTCAAGGTGCCCGGCAATCCGCACAGCGTCGAGGCCAATGGCGAGCCGGAGGGCATGGAGCTGGGCAGCGCGGCCGTCCGGCTCTCGCCCGAGGGCGAGGCCGAGGTGGTCTGGGGCCGCAGGCTGGACCCCGCCAGGATCGAGGTGCTGTCGATCCCGCTGCCCTCGTCCGGCCGCCGCTGGGGCGAGGTCGTCCTGCACGACGGCGTGCCGAACGGTGAGCGTACGACCGCCGCGGGCCCGGACGGCGCCACCCGCGCCTACCCCGTCTTCGACGAGATCGAGCTGTGGGCGCCCTCGCCCGTACCCACCTGGGTGGTGCTGCTGGAGGCGGCGACCGAGGACGACAGGGACGCGCTGGAGCGGCTGGCAGCCGACGCCGGATTCGCCGCGGAGGACTGGTCCTCCTCGGTACGGCTGCTCTGCCGGGCCTGCTCGGAGAGCCGGATGCCGAGCGCCGAGGGCGACGGCGAGCACCTCGATCCGCACGACCACAGCGAGCCGGGCCATCCGGGGCCGCTGGGGCACCGTACGGCGGGGGAGCTGTGGGCGCCCGAGCGCGAGTGCGGGATCGCCGCGCCGCCGGGGCTGGTACGGGGACTGCTCGACGGCTGGGTCGCCGACAGCCCGGACACCCGCGAGTGGCGCGACCTCGAAGAGGTCTGCTGAGCTGCGCCTCTGCCCGCCGGCGGTGCGTTCGCGGGGTCCGCTGCGGGGTGCGGTTGTCCACAGGCACGGATGTTCGTGAACGGACGATGACCGGATATCCACAGGACGCCGCTGTCTCCGGATCGCTGCCCTTAGGCTGTACGGGCACATCGCGCACAGCACGCGGACCGTGCGGGCGGCGATCGAGCGGACAGTGGTCGTCGGACAGTGGTCGTGCGGGCAGTATCGGCGTGCAGGCAGCATCGGGTACCGAGGAAGGCGTACTGCGGACATGGCGCAGCAGGAGACGGACCAGCGGATCGACAGCGGGGCCTCCGTGGCGGAGACGGAGGACGGGTTCGTCGTGGACACGGAGGACGCGGAGGCGCGCGAGCTGGCGCACCGCGAGCGCGGTACGGTCCGCCCGATCACCGTCGTCGGGAATCCGGTGCTCCACCGGGAGTGCAAGGACGTCACGGAGTTCGACGACAAGCTCGCCGCGCTGATCGACGACATGTTCGCCAGCCAGCGCGCCGCCGAGGGCGTGGGTCTGGCCGCGAACCAGATCGGGGTGGACCTCAAGGTCTTCGTCTACGACTGCCCGGACGACGACGGGGTGCGGCATGTCGGCGCGGTCTGCAATCCGGTGCTGGAGGAGCTGCCGCCCGAGGCCCGGCATCTCGACGACGCCAACGAGGGCTGCCTGTCGGTGCCGACGGCGTACGCGTCGCTGGCGCGCCCCGACTTCGCGGTGGTCCACGGCCAGGACGCCGAGGGCAAGCCGATCAAGGTGCGGGGCACCGGTTATTTCGCCCGCTGCCTCCAGCACGAGACGGACCACCTCTACGGCCGTCTGTACATCGACCGTCTGTCCAAGCGCGACCGCAAGGACGCGCTGCGGCAGATGGAGGAGAACACGCCGCGCTACGAGACCGTGCCGAACGACTGACGGCACCGAAGGACCGGCTGCCCCAAGGGCCGTCGGCCCTGAAGAACTGACCGCCCCCGAAGGACCGACGGCACCGAAGGGCTGACCGCCCCGAAGGCCCTGCTGTCCCGAGCACCGGCCGTTCGCGCGGCCGGCCGTTCGCCGAAACCTCACAGGGAGATCGTCAAGAGATCGTCAACCGGGCTCGGTGGAAGCCCGGTTGACGCGCGTCGACCCGTGCGCCAGTCTCTGCGTACACCCCCCTCCAGCCTCACGAGGAGACGCAATGCTCCGACGCACCGCAAGACTCCTGGTCAGCCTTGTCATGACCATGTCCTTCGCCTGGGCCGGTACGCTCGTCACCGCGGGTACGGCCCAGGCCGACGGGTGTTACACCTGGTCCCGCACCCTCTCCCAGGGAGCGACCGGCGCCGATGTCACCCAGCTCCAGATCCGGGTCGCCGGCTACCCGGGCAGCGGCGGCGTACTCGCCATCGACGGCGACTTCGGACCGGCGACCGCCGCGGCCGTCAAGCGCTTCCAATCGGCGTACGGTCTGGCGTCCGACGGGATCGCGGGCCCGGCCACCTTCAACAAGCTGTACTCCCTCCAGGACGACGACTGCACGCCGATCCACTTCAGCTACGCCGAACTGAACACCTGCAACACCACCTGGGCGGGCGGCGCGGTGGACGCGGCCACCGCCAAGTCCAACGCCCTGCGCACGATGTGGAAGCTGGAGGCGATGCGGCACGCGCTCGGCGACCAGCCCCTCCGTGTCACCAGCGGATTCCGCTCGCAAGCCTGCAACAACGCGGTCGGCGGGGCGTCCAGCAGCCGTCATCTCTACGGTGACGCCGCGGACCTGGGCTCCGGGCCGCACTCCCTGTGCACCCTGGCCCAGACGGCGCGCAACCACGGCTTCAACGGGATCCTCGGCCCGGGCTACCCGGACCACAACGACCACGCGCATGTCGACCACCGGCCGAGCCGCTTCTGGTCGGCGCCGAGCTGCGGCATCTGATCACGGGCCCGCCCGGTCCGCCTTGTCCGCCCGGTCTCGCCGGTCCGACGCGGTCGGACCGGCACCAGTGACATCGGACCGGCACCAGTGACAAGTGACAGCGGTACGGGGCCTCACGCGACGTGCGAGGGGCCCCGGAACGTACGCCGGTACGCGTTCGGGGTCGTCCCGAGCGTCCGCAGGAAGTGATGCCGCAGCCCGGCGGCGTTCCCGAACCCGGCCCGCCCCGCGACGCTGTCCACCGTCTCGTCCGTCGCCTCCAGCAACTCCTGCGCCAGCAGCACGCGTTGGCGCAGCAGCCAGCGGTACGGAGTCGTCCCCGTCTCCTGCTGGAAGCGGCGGGCGAAGGTCCGCGGCGACATATGGGCCCGCGCGGCCAACTGCTCGACGGTCATCTCCCGGTCGAGATGGCGCTCCATCCAGCCGAGGACCCCGCCGACCGTGTCGCAGCGGTTCCTCGGCAGCGGCCGCTCGATGAACTGCGCCTGCCCGCCGTCCCGGTGCGGCGGCACCACCATGCGGCGCGCGATCGCGTTGGCGACCTCGGGCCCGTACTCCTCCCGTACGAGATGGAGGCAGGCGTCGATCCCGGCGGCGGTGCCGGCCGAGGTGATGACCGGGCCCTCGTCCACGTACAGCACATCCGGTTCGACGACCGCCCGCGGGTAGGCGCGGGCCAGCGCCGCCGCGTGCAGCCAGTGAACGGTGCACCGACGGCCGTCCAGCAGCCCGGCGGCGCCGAGCACGAAGACCCCGGAACAGACGCTCAGCACCCGCGCGCCCCGGTCCACGGCGCGGCGCAGCGCCGCCAGCAGCTCCGGGGGATAGTCACGGTTCACGTATGAGTCACCGGCCGGTACGGCGATGAGGTCGGCCTGCTCCAGCCGGTCGAGGCCGTGCATGTCGCCGAGCGTGAACCCGGCGTGGGACCGCAGCACGGGCCCCTCGGCGGAGACCACGGCGAAATCGGGGACGGGCAGGCCCTCGTCGCTACGGTCGAGGCCGAAGACCTCGCAGAGCACGCCGAGTTCGAAGGGGTGCACACCGTCGAGCAGCACGACCGCGATGTTGTTCAGCATGGCTCCAGTGTGCATCGGATCTGGCAGTAATTCGATGGTTGACGACAGTCCTGCCACTGCTCGCGTCCGGGCGGAGCGACGACAGTGGGGGCATGGACATCTTCCTCATGGTTCTCGCCCTTATCGCCTTCTTTGTGCTGCTCGGTCTGCCGGCGCTGGTCTGGCACCTCAGGGACCGGGCGATCGACGGCCAGCTCCGCCGGGCCGAGCGCGGGGAACGGCCGGAAGGCGCCGTGCGCGGGCCCGGCGCGCGGCGGCCGGCCGACGGACCGGCGGCCGTGGATCCCGCGGGGGCACATGTCGTACCTGCTACCCTTCGTCGCAAATCGATCACTTTGCGTCACTAAAGTCACCAAAGGGAGCGCGCGTGAAGGTCGCCTGCGTCGGTGGCGGGCCCGCCGGCCTGTACCTCTCGATCCTGATGAAGCGGCAGGACCCGTCCCATGAGATCACCGTCTACGAACGGAACCCGGCCGGGTCGACATACGGCTGGGGCGTGACCTACTGGGGCGGACTCATCGACAAGCTCCACCGCCACGACCCCGAATCCGCCCGCGCCATCCGGCGGGACTCGGTCCGCTGGAGCGACGGGGTCGCGCATGTCCGGGACCGCACGACCAGGCACCACGGCGACGAAGGGTTCGGCATCGGGCGCCGTCGGCTGCTCGAACTCCTCGCCGAGCGGGCGGGATCCCTGGGCGTACGTGTCGAGTTCGAGCACCCGGTCGACGCCGTGGCCGGACTCCCCGACGCCGACCTCGTCGTCGCCTGCGACGGGGTCGGCAGCGCGATGCGCGAGCGCCACGCGGACCACTTCGGGACTGAGGCGGTGGCCGGTCGGAACATGTACATCTGGCTCGGCACCACCAAGGTCTTTGACTCCTTCACCTTCGGCTTCGTGGAGACCGAGCACGGCTGGATCTGGTGCTACGGCTACGGGTTCAGCCAGGAGCACAGCACCTGCATCGTGGAGTGCTCCCCCGCGACCTGGCAGGGCCTCGGCCTGCACCGGATGAACGAGGCCGACAGCCTGGCCCTGCTGGAGCGGCTCTTCGCCGGGCCGCTCGGCGGACACCGGCTGATCGGGCGGTCCCACGCCGACGGCAGCGCCCAGTGGCTGAACTTCCGTACGCTCACCAACCGGACCTGGAGCCG
Source organism: Streptomyces odonnellii (assembly GCF_000981895.1). Taxonomy (GTDB): domain Bacteria; phylum Actinomycetota; class Actinomycetes; order Streptomycetales; family Streptomycetaceae; genus Streptomyces; species Streptomyces odonnellii. The sequence goes on from NZ_LATD01000109.1 coordinate 6,642, forward strand.
CGGCAATCTCGTCCTGCTCGGCGACGCCGCGCACACCACGCACTATTCCATCGGCGCGGGCACCACACTGGCCCTGGAGGACGCCATCGCCCTGGCCGGCGCGCTGGGCGACACCCGCGAACCGCGGAGCCCCGGCGCCGCCCGGGATCTCGCCCCGGCCCTGGCCCGCTACGAGCGCGAGCGCAGAGCGGCCCTTCTCCCCGTCCAGAGCGCGGCCCGCTACAGCGCGCAGTGGTACGAGAACCTCCCCCGCTACATCAATCTCGCGCCGGCCCATATGTTCGCCCTCCTGGGCCAGCGTCACTCCCCCCTGCTTCCGCACATCCCGCCCCAGCTCTACTACCGGATCGACAGAGCGGCGGGCCAGCTCGAACCCCTGCGCAGACTGAAGCGCTGGCTGGGCCCGAAAATCGCCACCAGCCTCCACCCCCGCTCCCCGTCGGCCCGCAGCTAGACCCTGCCGGCGGAGGCGGAGGCCGGAGCGCCGGGCGCGCCGGGGTCAGAAGTCGTCGTCGAAGGCGACCGTGCCCTCCACCGCGACCTGGTAGGCCGACGGGCGGCGTTCGAAGAAGTTGGTCAGCTCCTGGACGCCCTGGAGCTCCACGAAGGAGAAGGGGTTCTCCGCGCCGTACACCGGGGCGAAGCCCAGGCGCTGGAGGCGCTGGTCGGCGACGCATTCGAGGTATTCGCGCATCGAGTCGGTGTTCATACCGGGGAGCCCCTCGCCGCAGAGGTCGTGGGCGAATCGCAGCTCCGCGCGGACGGCCTCCTCCAGCATCTCGGTGACCTGCTGCTGAAGGGTGTCGTCGAACAGGTCCGGTTCCTCCTTGCGGACCGTGTCGACGACCTCGAACGCGAAGTTCATATGCATCGTCTCGTCGCGGAACACCCAGTTGGTGCCGGTGGCCAGGCCGTGCAGCAGGCCGCGGGAGCGGAACCAGTAGACGTACGCGAAGGCCCCGTAGAAGAACAGCCCCTCGATACAGGCCGCGAAGCAGATCAGATTGAGCAGGAAGCGGCGGCGGTCCGCGCGCGACTCCAGGCGGTCGAGCGTCTCGACGGAGTCCATCCAGCGGAAGCAGAACTCCGCCTTCTCACGGATCGACGGGATGTTCTCCACCGCCGCGAAGGCCGCCGCGCGGTCCTCCGGATCGGGGAGATAGGTGTCGAGGAGCGTCAGATAGAACTGGACGTGCACGGCCTCCTCGAAGAGCTGGCGGGAGAGATAGAGCCGCGCCTCGGGCGAGTTGATGTGCCGGTAGAGCGTCAGCACCAGATTGTTCGCCACGATCGAGTCGCCCGTCGCGAAGAACGCGACCAGCCGGCCGATCAGATGCCGCTCGCCGGGGGAGAGCTTGGCGAGGTCGGCCACATCGGAGTGCAGGTCGACCTCCTCGACCGTCCAGGTGTTCTTGACCGCGTCGCGGTAGCGCTCGTAGAAGTCCGGATAGCGCATGGGGCGCAGGGTCAGTTCGAAACCCGGGTCCAGCAGGTTCTTCGTCTTCATGTCCGTTGTCTCCGTGGTCATTTACTGGCACGCCTCGCACGCCTCGGGGTTCTCCAGGGAGCAGGCGACGGCGGCCTCCGGTGCCGCCTGCGCCGGTACGGCCGCGCGGGCCGCCCCCGCGGCCCCCGTCGCGCCCGCCGCTCTCGCGATCCTGGTCGCCGGGCGCGAGCGCAGGTAGTACGTCGTCTTCAGCCCCTGCTTCCAGGCGTACGCGTACATCGAGCTGAGCTTCCCGATCGTGGGCGTCTCCAGGAACAGGTTCAGCGACTGGCTCTGGTCCAGATACGGCGTACGCGCCGCCGCCATGTCGATCAGCGCGCGCTGCGGGATCTCCCACGCCGTGCGGTACAGCGCGCGGATCTCCGCCGGGACCCCGCTCAGGTCCGCCACCGAGCCGTTCGCCTCGCGCAGCGCCTCGCGTGAGCGCGCGTCCCAGGCGCCCAGCCTCTTCAGGTCCGCCACCAGATACGAGTTGACCTGGAGGAACTCACCCGAGAGCGTCTCGCGCTTGAAGAGATTGGAGACCTGCGGCTCGATGCACTCGTACACCCCCGCGATCGACGCGATGGTGGCCGTCGGCGCGATCGCCAGGAGCAGCGCGTTGCGCATCCCGGTCGAGGCGATACGGGCGCGGAGCGCCGCCCAGCGCTCCGGCCAGACCGGCTCCACACCGTAGTGGTCGGGGTGCAGCACACCACCGGCGGCGCGGGTCCGGGACCAGGCGGGCAGCGGGCCGGAGCGCTCGGCGAGGTCGCAGGACGCCTCGTACGCGGCGAGCATGATCCGCTCGGCGATCCGTGTGGAGAGCGCGGCGGCCTCGGGGGAGTCGAAGGGGAGCCGCTTCTTGAAGAAGACGTCCTGGAGGCCCATGACGCCCAGACCCACCGGCCGCCACTTCGCGTTGGAGTTCCGGGCCTGCTCGGTCGGGTAGAAGTTGATGTCCACGACCCGGTCGAGGAAGGTCACGGCCGTACGGACGGTCTCGTCGAGCCGCTCCCAGTCGAACCCGTCGCCGGACGTACCCGGCGCGTCCCCTTCGCCCCGCTCGCCAGGATCCAGCACGAACGCGGCCAGATTGACCGATCCCAGGTTGCACACCGCCGTCTCGCCGTCGTCCGTCACCTCCAGGATCTCCGTGCAGAGATTGGACGAGTGGACGACCGCGCCGGGTGTGGCGGTCTGGTTGGCCGTACGGTTCGCCGCGTCCTTGAAGGTCATCCAGCCGTTGCCGGTCTGGGCGAGGGTGCGCATCATCCTGCCGTACAGCTCGCGCGCCGGGACGGTCCTGCGGGCCAGGCCCGCCGCCTCCGCGTCGCGGTAGGCCCCGTCGAACTCCTCGCCCCACAGATCCACCAGCTCCGGCACGTCGGAGGGCGAGAACAGCGACCACATGCCGTCCGCCTCCACCCGGCGCATGAACTCGTCCGGGATCCAGTGCGCGAGATTCAGATTGTGGGTACGCCTGGCGTCCTCGCCGGTGTTGTCGCGCAGCTCCAGGAACTCCTCCAGATCCGCGTGCCAGGTCTCCAGATAGACACAGGCCGCGCCCTTGCGCCGGCCGCCCTGGTTGACCGCGGCGACCGAGGAGTCGAGGGTGCGGAGGAACGGGACGATGCCGTTGGAGTGCCCGTTGGTGCCGCGGATCAGTGAACCGCGCGAGCGGACACGGGAGTACGGGATACCGATGCCGCCCGCGTGCTTGGAGAGCCTGGCCACCTGGTGGTACCGCTCGTAGATCGAGTCCAGCTCGTCCAGCGGGGAGTCCAGCAGATAGCAGGAGGACATCTGGGGGTGGCGGGTACCGGAGTTGAAGAGCGTCGGCGAGGACGGCAGATACTCCAGCCGGCTCATCAGCCCGTACAGCGCGGCGACTTCGTCCAGCGCCCGCGCCGAGTCGTCCTCCGCGAGTCCGGCGGCCACCCGCAGCATGAAGTGCTGCGGGGTCTCGATCACCTGGCGGGTCAGCGGGTGCCTGAGCAGATAGCGGTCGTGGAGCGTACGCAGCCCGAAGTAGCCGAAGCGGTCGTCGGCCGCCGGATCGGCCAGCCGGTCGAGCCGGGCGGCGTGCAGCGCGACAAAACCGGCCGTACGGTCGGCGATCAGACCCTCGCGGTGCCCGATGGCGACCGACGCCGAGAACGACACCGCGCCCTGGCCGGCCGCCTCCTCCGCGATGGCGCGGGTGAGCAGCCGGGCGGCGAGCCGGGAGTACGAGGGGTCCTCGGCGATCAGACCCGCGGCCGCCTCCACGGCGAGCCCGCGCAACTCGGCCTCGTCCGACCGGGCGTTACGGCCCCGGAGCGCGGCGGCGGCCACTCTGCCCGGGTCGGCGTCGGGCAGATCGGCGGTCAGCGCGGTCAGGACCCGCAGCAGCGCGTCGCCCGGTCCGTCGGCCGCTTCACCGGCCGGCCCGGCGGCCGGCGCGTCGCCCCGGACATCAGGCCCGGTGATTCCCGGAGCGGCTGCCGCCGGATCCGCTGGCGCGATGGTCACGTGGTGCTCTCCCTCGCTCGGCTCCGGACCGGCGCGAGGGAATACGGGGGCGCGCACCGCCGTACTCCCGGAATCCGGGCAGCACGCGGCGCGGCGTCCACCGGCCCAACCGCGAGGCCCGGACGTCTCGGCGCCCGGATCGGCCGACCCGGACGCACCGTCGGCAGGCGCTCGGACTCGCGGGTACGGCAAAGCGCACCACAGCACACCGTTGCGGGACAGTTCCGGATTCGCACCGGATTCCCCTGCGTCGACAGCGAGATCGAGCATACATCTGGTGGCTGGGAGTCGCGCCACCCCCCAGATGTAGTGTCGGGTATGGTCAGCCGCCCCCGGGCGCACCACCGTCGGCGGCGCCGGGCAGGTCCAGGACATAGGCGAGCAGCGGGAGATCCGGCAGCGGTTCCCAGTCCCGCTCGGGCGTCCTGACAAAGCCCAGGCGCTCATAGATCCGGTGGGCCTGCCGCATGGACGCCTGGGTCGACAGGACCAGCCGTATACAGCCCTCCGTCTCCCGGGCGCGCTCCACACAGGCGCGGACGAGCGCCTCGCCCACGCCTCTGCCCCGGGCCGCCCGGTCGACCGCCAGCATCCGGAACTCGGCCTCGCCGTCCTGTGCGATGTCCGCCCAGGGCCCGCCGGCCAGGACGAGGGTGACCCCGCCCAGCACGGTCCCGTCCGGGTCCACGGCGGCCAGCACCTCCGCCTCGGCCGCCCGCGCGGCCACATCCCGCAGCGTGGGCAGATACGGGTCGTCCGCGCCGAAGTCCAGGTGCCCGTCCGCCAGATACGCCCGCGCGGTGATGTCGCCGAGCCGCGCGTACTCCCCGGGCTCGGCCTCTCTGATCGTGAATTCCATGCACCGAGTGTGCGCCATGGGTACGACAACGGGCCGCCGTGCCCCCCTGACCAGCAAGGAAGCCGCGACGGCCCGATCGGACGGCTGACCCCGTCTCAGTGCACCGGGTCGCCCGAGGTCTCCTTCGCGAGCTCGACCCGTACGCCCGGATCCCCCGCGTCCGCCGTGTAGTCCGACGGACTCGTCTCGTCCACGCCCTCGGGCGCCTTGACCGCCCGCATGAAGAACGTCAGTACCACCGTGACCACCACGTTCAGCACGAACGCCGTCAGACCGATGTAGCCGATCTCGCCGATCCCCGGGATCTCCGCCGACGATCCGCCGAAGTGCTTCTGGGTGGGGCTGGCCACGCCGTACGCCGCGGCCGTCCCGTACAGCATGCCGACACCCCAGCCGACGAGCAGCGCCCAGCGGTGGAACCAGCGGGTGAACAGACCGCCGACCAGGGCCGGCATCGTCTGGAGAATCCAGATCCCGCCCAGCAACTGGAAGTTGATGGCCACCGTCTTGTCCATGGACAGCACAAAGACCAGCGCGCCCACCTTCACCAGCAGCGAGACCACCTTCGACACCTTGGTCTCCTGCGCCGGGGTCGCGTCCGGCCTGATGAAGTCCTTGTAGATGTTGCGGGTGAAGAGATTGGCCGCGGCGATCGACATGATCGCGGCCGGCACCAGCGCGCCGATCCCGATGGCCGCGAAGGCCACGCCCGCGAACCAGTCCGGGAACATGTTCTCGAAGAGCTGCGGGATCGCCAACTGCCCGTTGTCGACCTCGATCCCGGCGGCGATCGCCATGAAGCCCAGCAGCGCGAGCAGACCCAGCATCAGCGAATACAGCGGCAGGATCGTGGTGTTGCGCCGGATCACATCGCGGCTGCGGCTGGAGAGCGTCGCCGTGATGGAGTGCGGATACATGAAGAGCGCGAGCGCGGAACCGAGCGCCAGGGTGGCATAGCCCCACTGCCCGGCCTCGCCCGGTACGAGCGCTCCGCGCGGCGCGCCGGTCGCCGGATTGGTCTGCGCGAACGCCTCGCCCGCCTTGGCGAAGATGTCGTCGAAACCGCCCAGTTTGATGGGGATGTAGATGATGGCGACCGCGATCACCAGATAGATCAGGGTGTCCTTGACGAAGGCGATCAGCGCGGGCGCGCGCAGCCCTGACGAGTAGGTGTACGCGGCGAGCACGCCGAAGGCGAGGAGCAGCGGCAGGTCCTTGATGAACCAGTTGGTGTTCTCACCGCCGCCGAGGCCCATCACATCGAGCACCGCCTGGATACCGACCAGTTGGAGCGCGATGTACGGCATGGTCGCGAGGATGCCGGTGAGCGCGACCGCCAGCGAGAGACCCTTCGAGCCGAAGCGCCCCCGGACGAAGTCCGAGGTGGTGACGTACCCGTGCCGGTGCGAGACCGACCACAGCCTGGGCAGGAAGGTGAAGATCAGCGGGTAGACCAGAATGGTGTACGGCACGGCGAAGAAGCCGGCCGCGCCCGCCGCGTAGATCGCCGCCGGGACCGCCACGAAGGTGTACGCCGTATAGAGGTCGCCGCCGAGCAGGAACCAGGTGACCCAGGTACCGAACGACCGGCCGCCCAGGCCCCATTCGTCCAGGCTGTGCTCGTTCTCGGCCTTGCGCCAGCGCGCGGCCAGGAAGCCCATGACCGTGACGGCCACGAAGAAGAGGATGAAGACGGTGAGCGCCACACCGTTCACGCCGTCGGTCATCGCGACGCACCTCCCGCACGGGCGCGCTGGTCACGCTGCCAGAGCTGGTACGCGATCATGGTCAGCCCGGTCGAGACCAGCACCCAGGCCATCTGGTACCAGTAGAAGAACGGGATGCCGATGAAGACGGGTTCGGTCTTCGCGTACGAGCCGACCCAGAGCAGCGCCACGAAGGGCGCGACGAGGCAGACCGCTATCACCACGCGCACCGGCGTGACTAATGGACGTCTGCTCGCGGCCGGCTTTTCTTCACGAACCCCTGACACATCTGACACAGCGCATCCGTCCCCTCACTGATCGCCATTGATGAGCGCGAGGCAATCTACGGCAAAGGCATGTGAGGGGATAGGGCCGAACACCGAGCAGCCTGCGCGAACGCGCGGGAGACAGCGCCCGGTTGTCAGCGGGCGGGGCGCTTCAGGCGTGCCACGAACTTGTAGCGGTCGCCCCGGTAGACCGAGCGCACCCACTCCACCGGCTCTCCCGCGGCGTCGAGCGAGTGCCGCGAGAGCATCAGCATCGGCAGCCCCACATCCGTACCGAGCAGCCCGGCCTCGCGCGGAGTGGCCAGCGAGGTCTCGATGGTCTCCTCGGCCTCGGCGAGATGGACGTCGTACACCTCGGCCAACGCCGTGTAGAGCGAGGTGTACTTGACGAGCGAGCGGCGCAGCGCGGGGAAGCGCTTGGCCGACAGATGCGTGGTCTCGATGGCCATCGGCTCACCGCTGGCCAGCCGCAGCCGTTCGATCCGCAGCACCCGCCCGCCGGTGGTGATGTCGAGCAGCCCGGCCAGGGTGTCGTCGGCCGTGACATAGCCGATGTCCAGGAGCTGGGAGGTCGGCTCCAGGCCCTGGGCGCGCATGTCCTCGGTGTACGAGGTGAGCTGGAGGGCCTGCGAGACCTTGGGCTTGGCGACGAATGTGCCCTTGCCCTGGATCCGTTCGAGCCTGCCCTCGACGACCAGTTCCTGGAGAGCCTGGCGCACGGTGGTGCGCGAGGTGTCGAACTCGGCGGCGAGCGTGCGCTCCGGCGGCACCGGGGTGCCGGGCGGCAGAGTCTCCGTCATATCGAGCAAGTGCCGCTTCAGTCGGTAATACTTGGGCACGCGCGCCGTACGGGTGGGGGCACCGCTCTCGGTCTCCGGACCGCTTCCAGTTCCGCTGCCGCCCCCGTCCGTGGCCATGGCCTGCCTTCCCGACTCCTGCGCTGCTGCCGTCACCGGCTCCTCCGTCTGTCGCGGCTCACATGGTGGCACGGTCCGGCCACGGGTCGTCGCCCTCCCTCAGGTGTCGGTCCGATAACGGACACGACTGCCCTTCTTATACACCCTTGACACCCCTAAAGGTCTAGGCCAAGCTCCCCGTACTGGTCTAAACCATTAAAGACCAGGTCCCAGCCCCAGCAGTACTTGTCGTACGTCTTCGCGGTCTTCGCGGTGGGCAGGGGTTGCAGGCATCCCTGAGGAGGGTGGCGTGAAGCGCAAGCTCATCGCGACGGTCGGCGTCGCGGGCATGATGGTCGGTATTGCCGCGTGTGGCTCGGACGACAGCTCGGCGTCGAAGGATCCCAAGGACCGCAAGGAGACGCTGACCGTCTGGCTGATGTCGGACGCCCAGAGCACCTGGCCCGAGCTGGTCAAAAGCGTCAACGACGAGTTCAAGGCGAAGTACCCGAATGTCACGGTCAAGGTCCAGTACCAGCAGTGGGCGGACAAGGCCAAGAAGCTCGACGCGGCGCTCGCCGGCGACAAGTACCCCGATGTCGTCGAGCTGGGCAACACCGAGACGATGACGTATATCCTCAACGGCGCGCTCGGTGAGATCGACCCGGCCAAGTACGAGAACTCGGACACCTGGATCAAGGGTCTGAAGGACACCTGCGCCTTCGAGGGCAAGCAGTACTGCGTGCCCTACTACGCGGGTGCCCGTGTGGCGATCTACAACAAGGACATGTTCAAGGCCGCCACCGGCTCGGACGTACTGCCCGCCACCGAGGCCGAGCTGACCGCCGCGCTGGACAAGGTCGGCACCAAGTACGGCAAGGACAAGGCCTTCTCGCCGCTCTACCTGCCGGGCCGCTACTGGTACGCGGCGCTGTCGTACGTCGCGGCGTACGGCGGCAAGGTCGCCACGTACGACGAGGGCGCCAAGGAGTGGAAGGCCAGCCTCTCCACCCCCGAGGCCCAGAAGGGCATCCAGCACTTCGTCGACCTGGTCAACAAGTACAACCACGGCGACAAGACCAAGGACGAGGCGGACCACGCCAACGTCATGGCCAACGAGAAGACCGCGCTGCTGTACGGCAACGGCTGGGAGGCCGGCAGCGTCGTCGACTCCGCCGCGAACGGCAACCCGAAGCTGAAGGACAAGATCGGTACGGCCGGTATGCCCGGCCCCGACGGCAAGGCCCTGCCGTCCTTCATCGGCGGTTCCGACCTCGCCACCATCTCCAAGTCCAAGGTCCAGGACCTCGGCGAGGAGTGGATAGCGGCCTTCACCAGCGCCAAGTCGCAGGACGTCCTCGCCTCCAAGAACATCCTGCCGAACAACACCAAGCAGCTCGAACCGCTGAAGGCCAAGCCGGAGACCGCGCCGATCGCCAACGCCGTACCGGACGCCTGGTTCACCCCGATCGCCCCGGGCTGGACCGCCATCGAGAAGAAGGAAACCCTTGAGGTGATGCTGCTCGACATCATCAAGGGCAAGTCGGTGGCCGAGGCCACGAAGGCGGCCGACGCGGAGATCAACGAGCTGATCAACCAGGAGTCCTGATCCAGGAGTTCCGGCCCAGGAGTTCCGAACAGGAACCCTGACGAGTTGATCGCCCGGGTCCTGCCCGGCCGGTCTTCGCGGGCCCGCGAAGACCGGCCGGACAGAACCCGCGGGGGGCGGCGGGCCCGACCACGGGCCCGGCGCCCCCCGTCCTCCGGTACCAGGTCCGAACGGAAGGCCAGCACAGTGAGTGCCGCCGACATGAAAGCAGCCGATCCGCCGGTAACCGTAGCGCGGGTCTCCGAAGGCAGCGGCCCTCGGCCGCCGAAGAGCGTGCCGCACAGACCGCGCAAGGCGGGCGCCCTGCTGCCGTACCTTCTGATAGCACCCGCGTTCGTCGCGATCGCCGCCGTCTTCGCCTGGCCCCTGGTCAAGACGGTCATCATGTCCTTCCAGGACGTCGGCCGGCGCGAACTCTGGACCGGGGACGCCGCTCCCTGGGTGGGCTTCGAGCAGTTCACCAACATCCTCGGCGACGGCGAGTTCTGGGCCGTCGTCTGGCGGACCGTCATCTTCATGGTGGTCTGCGTGGTCGCCACCATGGGCATCGGGCTCGGGATCGCCATGCTGATGCAGCGCATGGACACCTGGGTACGGCTGCTGCTCACCGCCGCGCTGATCGCGGCCTGGTCGATGCCCCTGCTGGTCGCGACCTCCATCTTCCGCTGGTTCGCCGACTCCGACTACGGCGTGCTGAACATGGTGCTGACCAAGTACCTCGGAGTGGACGCCCAGGGCCACAACTGGTTCCTCAACCCTGTCGAGGGCTTCCTCGTCATCGGCGCGGTCGTCGTCTGGGGCGCCATCCCCTTCGTGGCGGTCACGCTGTACGCGGCGCTCACCCAGGTCCCCCGGGAGCTGGAGGAGGCCGCGTCCCTCGACGGAGCCGGCCCGGCCGGGGTCTTCCGCTATGTGACCTGGCCGGTGATCAAGCCGGTCTTCCAGATGGTGGCCACCCTGTCCGTCCTGTGGGACTTCAATGTCTTCGGCCAGATCTTCCTGATCCGCGGCAACAAGCCCGAGCCGGAGTACACCGTCCTCGGCATCTACTCGTTCGAGAAGGCATTCGAGTCCAACTCGTTCAGCCAGGGCGCGGCCATCTCCCTGATCACGGTCCTGCTGCTCTCCGGTGTCGCCGTGTACTACCTGCGCCAGTTGCTGAAGATCGGAGAGGTCGAGTGAGCGCCTCCACGCCCCAGGTCCGCACCCAGGACGGTACGCAGGTCCTCCGCCCCGACCGCAAGAAGAACCGCCTCGGCTACAACATCCTGGGCCTGGCCGTCTTCGTTCTGATGGCCTTCCCGGTCTACTGGCTGCTCATCAGCGCCCTGCGGCCCAACCACGAGATCCGCAGCTACGACCAGACCCTCTGGCCGTCGTCGTTCACCTTCGACAACTTCCAGCGGGCCGTGAACCAGCCGAACTTCGGTACGGCCATCCAGTCCAGCCTGATCGTGTGCGGGGTGGCGGTCCTCGGCGGCATGCTGCTCGCCACCATCGCCGCCTTCGCCATCGGCCGGTTCCGGTTCCGCGGCCGCAAGTTCTTCATGATCGTGCTGCTGACCGTCCAGCTCCTGCCGCCGACCGCGATGCTGATCCCCATCTACATCCAGCTCAACGACCTCGGCGGGCTGAACGAGTACTGGGGCGTCATCGTCATCTATCTGGTCTCGACCCTGCCGTTCGCGACCTGGATGATCCGCGGCTTCGTGATCAACATCCCGCCGGAGCTGGAGGAGTCCGCGATGGTGGACGGCTGCAGCCGGATGGGCGCCTTCTGGCGCGTGACCTTTCCGCTGCTCGCCCCCGGACTGGCCGCCGCGGCGATCTTCTCCCTGATCACGGCGTGGAACGAGTATCTCCTCGCCTATGTCGTCCTCCAGGACAACGACAAGTACACGCTCAACGTGTGGCTGATGAACTTCACCACCTCGCGCGGTATCGACTACGGAGCCCTGATGGCCGCCTCGGTCCTGATCGCCATCCCGGTCGTGGCCTTCTTCCTCCTGGTGCAGAAATACATGGCAACCGGCCTCACCTCCGGTGCAGTGAAGGGTTGATGCCGCCGATGACCACACTCGTAAGCAGTACGGACACCCTCACCCGCGACGCCCTCGCCGTGCTCCAGCCCGGCTTCCTCGGCACCACCGCCCCCGACTGGCTGCTGCGCCGCATCGGCGAGGGCCTCACCTCGGTGGGCCTCTTCGGCCGCAACATCGCCTCGCCCGGCCAGCTCTCCGCGCTCACCGCGCAGCTCAGGGCCGAGCGGGACGACGTCCTCGTCGCGATCGACGAGGAGGGCGGCGATGTGACCCGGCTGGAGGTCAGGCACGGCTCCTCCTTCCCCGGCAACCACGCCCTGGGCGCGGTCGACGACGTGGACCTCACCCGGGAGGTCGCCAGGGAGCTGGGCCGGCGGCTCGCCGAGTGCGGGGTCAACCTCAACTGGGCCCCCTCCGCCGACGTCAACTCCAACCGCGACAACCCCGTCATCGGCGTACGGTCCTTCGGCGCCGATCCGGCGCTGGTCGCCCGGCACACCGCGGCGTATGTCGAGGGCCTGCAGAGCGCCGGGGTCGCCGCCTGCACCAAGCACTTCCCCGGCCATGGCGACACCGCGGTCGACTCCCACCACGCGATGCCCCGGATAGACGTGGACTTGGACACAGTGCACGCCCGTGACCTGCTGCCTTTCCGCGCGGCCATCGCCGCGGGTTCCAAATGCGTCATGAGCGCGCATATCCTGCTTCCCGCGCTCGACCCCAACCGGCCGGCCACCCTCAGCCCGCAGATCCTCACCGGACTGCTGCGCGAGGAGCTGGGCTTCGAGGGCCTGATCGTCACCGACGGCATGGAGATGCAGGCCATCGCCTCGACGTACGGAATCGAGCGCGGCTCCGTTCTCGCGATCGCCGCGGGCGCCGACGCGATCTGTGTCGGCGGCGGCCTGGCGGACGAGAACACCGTACTGCTGCTGCGCGACGCCCTGGTCGCGGCGGTACGGACCGGTGAACTGCCCGAGGAGCGTCTGGCCGACGCCGCCGCGCGTGTGCGCGGTCTCGCCGGCTGGACTCTGCGGGCCAGGGGGGCTTCGGAGCCGGGCGCGGACACACAGGAGGGGACCGCGCCCGGCACCGCGATCGGTCTGCGGGCGGCCCGCCGCGCCCTGCGGGTGACGGGGACGGCCAAGCCGCTCGACACCCCGCCCTATGTCGCCGCCTTCACCCCCGTCGCCAACATCGCCGTCGGGGACGAGACCCCGTGGGGCGTCGCGGCGGAGCTGGAGCGACTGCTCCCGGGTACGGAGACGGGCTCGTACAGCGGCGCGGGAATCGCGGGCACGGAGACCGACGCGCTGGTCGCGCGGGTGCTGGCGGCGGCGGGCGACCGTACGGTCGTCGCGGTCGTACGGGACGTGCACCGGCACGCGTGGATGGCCGAGGCCCTGCGCGCGCTGCTCATGGCGCGTCCGGAGACGGTCGTGGTGGAGATGGGGGTGAACGAGGCGGAGCCCTCGGGAGCCCTGCACATCGCCACATACGGCGCGGCGAGGGTCTGCGGCCAGGCGGCGGCCGAGGTCATCACGGGCAACGAGAGGCCCTAAAGCCTCTCTGCGCCTGAGAAAAGACCACAGTCGCCGCCGGTGACGCCGCCCGGCCGCGACGAGGCGACGGTGCCGGGCCACCCCTCACAGGGGCGGCCCGGCACCGTCGTCTCCGGGTCAGATGCCCTGCCAGTCCGGCTTCGCCGAGAACGTGTCGCGGAAGTACGGCGCCAGCTTCAGCTTCGACGCCGCCGCCTCGTCCACCACCACCGTCGCATGCGCGTGGAGCTGGAGCGCCGACGCCGGCACCACCGCCGCGAGCGGCCCCTCGACCGCCTGCGCCACGGCCTCCGCCTTGCCCTCGCCCGTCGCGAGCAGCACCAGATGCCTGGCCTCCAGGATCGTCCCGATGCCCTGGGTGATCACGTGGTGCGGCACCTCCTCGGGGCTGTCGAAGAACCGCGCGTTGTCCGCCCGTGTCTGCCGCGTCAGGGTCTTGATCCGGGTGCGCGAGGCCAGCGAGGAGCAGGGCTCGTTGAACCCTATGTGCCCGTCGGTGCCGATCCCGAGGAGCTGGAGATCGACCCCGCCCGCCTCGGCGAGCGCCCGGTCGTACGCCTCGCACGCCGCCTGGACGTCCTCGGCGGTGCCGTCCGGCCCCATGAAGGCGCTCTCCGGGAGCCCGAGAGGCTCGACGACCTGGCGCAGCACGACCGAGCGGTACGACTCGGGGTGACCGGCGGGCAGCCCCACGTACTCGTCGAGCTGGGCGATCCGGGCGCGCGACGCGTCGACGGCACCGGAGCGGACCTTGGCCGTCAGCGCCTCGTAGACGGGCAGGGGGGTCGACCCGGTGGCCACGCCCAGCAGGGCGTCGGGCTTGCGGCGCAGCAGGGCGGCGATGCTCTCCGCGATGAGTTCGCCTCCTGCCGCCGCGTCCTGGACGATCACAACTTCCACGGTGGGCCCGCCGATCTGACTCAGTATCCGATGTGGTATAGACCAATCTAGCAGGGCTGCCAAGAAATAGGCTCCGCATACGCATGGACAGCATGGAATGGTCTAGTCCACAATGACGCTATAGAGCCTCCGCCCTCCCCGCACAGGAGGGTGGACCGAGGTACCGGCGCTCTCTGCCCTGACTGCGGCGGAACCTCTCCCACGGCCGTACGGGACCGCACACCCGCCGGCCGGGCTGCTCCGGGCTGCGGTGCCGGACGGGTTGAGGGTCCCGTCGCGGCGCCGCGGCCCGCGGGTGCGGAGCGCGCCCCGGGTACGCTCGCCTGTGTGCCCTCCATGAACGACCTCGTACGACAGCACACGGCCCTCGGCGAATCCGACCTCGAGTGGCTGCATCTGCTGGTCTCGGAGTGGCAGCTCCTCTCCGATCTCTCCTTCGCCGACCTCGTCCTCTGGGTCCCCACGCGTGACGGCACCCGCTATGTGTCCGTCGCCCAGATGCGTCCCAACACCGGACCGACCTCCTATCAGGACGACATGGTCGGCCATCTCGTGCCTCGGGGCCGCAGACCGCTGCTGGACGCCGCGCTCGACGAGGGCCGCATCGTCAGGGAGGGCGACCCCGAGTGGCGTGAGGAGGTGCCGGTACGGGTCGAGTCCATCCCCGTACGGCGCGACGGCCGCGTCCTCGGTGTCATCGCGCGCAACACCAATCTGCTGACCGTCCGCACCCCGAGCCGGCTGGAGCTCACCTATCTCCAGTCCGCCTCGGACCTGGCCCAGATGATCGCTGCCGGAACCTTTCCCTTCCCCGGTCAGCAGGTCGACATGGACGCCTCCCCGCGCGTCGGCGACGGGCTGATCAGGCTCGACGCCGAGGGGGTCGTCCAGTACGCGAGCCCCAACGCCCTCTCCGCGTACCACCGGCTCGGCCTCGCCTCCGACCTGGTCGGCCACCATCTCGGCCGGACCACCGACGAACTCGCCCCGGCCCGGGGCCCGGTGGACGAGGCCATGGTCCGGCTCGCCAGCGGTTACGCGCCCCGGGAGACCGAGGTCGAGGGCAGCGGCGGGGTCATCCAGCTCCGCGCGATCCCGCTCAAACCGAAGGGCACCCGCATCGGTTCACTGGTGCTGCTCCGCGATGTCACCGAACTCCGCCGCCGCGAGCGCGAGTTGATCACCAAGGACGCCACCATCCGGGAGATCCACCACCGGGTGAAGAACAACCTCCAGACCGTCGCCGCGCTGTTGCGCCTCCAGGCCCGGCGGATGGACTCGGAACAGGGCCGCGAGGCGCTCAACGAGGCGGTGCGCAGGGTCGGTTCGATCGCGATCGTCCATGAGACGCTGTCCCAGAATCTGGACGAGCGGGTGGAGTTCGACGACATCGCCGACCGGGTGCTGGCGATGGTCGCCGAGATCTCACCGGGCAAGATCGTCTGCCGCCGTACGGGACGGTTCGGCATCCTGGACGCGGAAGTGGCCACCCCGCTCTCGATGGTGCTCACCGAGATCATCCAGAACGCCCTCGAACACGCCTTCGCTCCGGGGGAACAGGGCCGGGTCGATGTGTCGGTGGTACGCAGTGGGGACTCCCGCAAACACCGTGGGGACAGCGCCCGTTCCGATGCCCGGCTGCTGATCACCGTCCAGGACGACGGGCGCGGTCTGCCCGAGGGGTTCGACCCGCACAAGTCCGGCAATCTGGGCCTTCAGATCGTACGGACGCTGGTGGAGGGGGAGTTGGGCGGCGGCTTCGACATGGTGCCGGCGCCGGGCCGCGGCACACGGGTCGCGCTCGATATTCCGGTGGAGCCGCAGAAGTAGCCGAACCAGCCGTAAGGATGGCGGACTTGGCGCCGCGTTGACATCCACGCACAGCGGCGACGTACGCACAGCAGCGAGCCCCGGACCGTGGTGACGGTCCGGGGCTCGGCTCGAAGCTCACTGTGCGATGCGCATCGGGGGGTACTGCGCGCTGCGGTTCGGGGGCGGGTCTATGCGCACACGCTGTACGCTCCGCCGGGCTGAGGCTCGTGCAGGGTGGTTCAGGCGGTCGCGTTACGCGCCCGGTTGCGAGCGGCGCGGCGCTTCATAGCGCGGCGCTCGTCCTCGCTGAGGCCACCCCAGACACCCGAGTCCTGGCCGGACTCGAGCGCCCACTGCAGGCACTGCTCCATGACGGGGCAGCGACGGCAGACGGCCTTGGCTTCCTCGATCTGCAGCAGCGCAGGACCGGTGTTGCCGATGGGGAAGAACAGCTCGGGGTCTTCCTCGCGGCAAACGGCGTTGTGACGCCAGTCCATGGCTGCTACCTCTCTTGGTATTACATGCAGATTGCTTGTGAATGTGAACGCTTTCACGAATCCCCCGACAAGGGAAGGGCCGACCGCCAGACGGACTGGTGTGGTCCTTGAAATGAGGAGGGGTTCTGGTTCTCAGGGAGGCCGATGCTGCGGGCCGTCCCGATCGCCAAGTAGAGATTCGCAAACCTCGGCGGCGGATACAACCCCTTCTGGAAAGTTTTTTTTGATTCCTCGGTGTCGACTAGGTCACAGCCGTACTTCCATGGGGTGGATCCCAGCCTAAACGTTCGAGTGAAAGGAGTTTGGGCCCTTCCACTCACACAATCACACGCAGTGCACGGCGTACGCCTGTGAACGTCACGCTCGTGCGCAGTCCGAGGTGGTCTCCGTCCATCTGCAACGGGAGGGGTGCCTTGGAATGCAAGGTGAAGTCCGTGAGATCATGAAGAGTCACCGCATGGCGTCCATGGGGGCCCCGATCGGGGCTCGACGTCAGCAGTTGTGTCGCGTATCTGGCCACCGCCGGTGTCGACAATCTGGTCAGCCCGAGGATGTCCAGGGCCGCGTCGAAGGACGCTTCGGGAGAGGCGTACAGCGGACGATTGCCCAGGTAGGTCCAGGGCGCGGTGTTGCAGACTATGGACAGGACGAGATCCTCGACCGGGTCCGCGCCGGGCCGCTCCAGAGTGATCAGACCCTGTCTGCGGTGCGGCTCCTCCAGGAACTGCCGTACGACCTGGCGCACATAGAGGGCGTGCGTCGACCGTTTCCCGCGCTCCCGCTGCTGTTCGACCCGGCCGATCACTCCGGCGTCGAAGCCGAATCCCGCGCAGAAGGTGAACCAGCGGGCCGGCACCGCCTCGTCCTCCGTACCGGGTGTCCCGGCCGCCAGTCCCAGACCGACCGTACGTTCGCTCCGCAGAGCCAGCGCATCAAGGATGGCGCCCGTCGCCTCGACCGCGTCATTGGGCAGCCCGAGAGCGCGCGCGAAGACATTGGTCGAGCCGCCGGGGACCACGGCGAGACGCGGCAGCCGGTCCGGATCGGGGCCGTTGTGCAGCAGTCCGTTGACGACCTCGTTGACGGTGCCGTCCCCGCCGAGCGCCACGACCAGCTCGATATCGTCCGAGTCCGCGGCGCGTCTGCCCAGGTCACGGGCGTGGCCGCGGTATTCCGTGGTCACCGCTTCCAACTTCATCTCGCTGGCCAGCGCGTGCATGAGGACATCGCGGGTGCGCGCGCTGGTGGTGGTTGCTGCCGGATTGACCACAAGAAGTGCGCGCATGTTCAGCAGATTACCGGCCGGACGGCGTCGGGTCGCCGCCGGGCGGACCGGGCCTACCGGTCGGTACGGAACCGGGCTCCGGCCGTACGCGAAAGCGCTCTGGTTACCCTGCATGGGTGAGCAGCAGCGAAGAGAACACCGCCCCCGCACCGGCCCCGCGCCCCGCGCGTCTGACCGCGGCGGCCGCCGTCTGCGGGCTCGAAGCCCTGGCCCTGGTCGTCGGCGGGGTGTATCTGCTGGTGATGGGCGTGCTCGGGCGGCCCGACCAGCCCGAGCAGGCGGAGATGGGTGGCATCACGCTGGCCGTGCTCGGTGTCATCCCGCTGCTCGCCGCCCGTGGACTGCTGCTGCGCCGCTCCTGGAGCCGGGGCCCCGCGCTGATCACCCAGATCATGGCGCTGCCGGTGGCCTGGACGCTGCTGCGTGCGACGGGTGCGCTGATTCCCGCCGGTATCGCGCTGGCGGTGGTCGCGGTGACGGGCCTGGTCCTGATCGTCAACCCGACGACCACCGAGGCTCTGGGCATCGGACCGGCTCGCGACGCCTAGCCCGGACTCGGCGGCCTGGGCCGCCCTCGCCGGACAGCCGCCGCCGGAAAAACCCACCGCATGAACGGGCCCGGCCGTTGTCGGCGGCCGGGCGTGCGGGACCGCCGCCGTTACTCCTCCACCAGCAGGCGCTCCCGGAGCTGCGCCAGGGTGCGGGCCAGCAGCCGCGAGACATGCATCTGCGAGATGCCGACCTCCTGCGCGATCTGCGACTGGGTCATATTGCCGAAGAAGCGCAGCAGCAGAATCCGCTTCTCCCTGGGCGGCAGATCCTCCAGCAGCGGCTTGAGTGATTCCCGGTACTCGACGCCCTCCAGCGCCTCGTCCTCCGCGCCCAGCGTGTCCGCCACCGCCGGGGACTCGTCGTCCGTGTCCGGGACGTCCAGCGAGAGTGTGGAGTACGCGTTGGCCGACTCCAGCCCCTCCAGGACCTCTTCCTCCGAGATCCCCAGCCGCTCCGCCAGTTCATGGACCGTGGGCGAACGGCCGTGCTGCTGCGACAGCTCGGCCGTGGCCGTCGTCAGGGCGAGCCGGAGTTCCTGGAGCCGGCGCGGCACCCGTACCGCCCAGCCCTTGTCCCGGAAGTGCCGCTTGATCTCACCGACCACCGTCGGTGTCGCGTACGTCGAGAACTCGACACCGCGCTCCGGGTCGAACCGGTCCACCGACTTGATCAGGCCGATGGTCGCGACCTGGGTCAGATCGTCCAGCGGCTCCCCGCGGTTGCGGAACCGTCTCGCCAGATGCTCGACCAGGGGCAGATGCATCCGCACCAGTTGATTGCGGAGGTCCGCCCGCTGGGGCGAGCCGTCGGGCAGCTTGCGCAGCTCGACGAACATCGCCCGCGCACCGCTGCGGTCATGTGGATCGTGGTGCTTGTCGTTGTGCTGCTCGCTCATAAAGGCCGCCCGCTCTGCCTGCGCCTGCTCCGCCGCGGCCGTCTGGCCGTCAAGTCCGTCCACCGGGTGGGGACGGGCCTGCTGCTCCGGGATGCCCGCGGGGGCGAGCACCAGCTCCTCCGGAGCTTCGTGCCCTCCCCGCGGTTCCCGTGGGATGCGCCCCTCGTCACGCACCGGACCGTCCCCGTTCCTCGTTCCTCACGCCGGCCCGGGTCCCGCGCCGCGCTGTTTGTAGAGGCTGATGGTGACCGTACGGTCGTCCGCCACCGTCGAGTCGACCTTGCCCGCCAGTGCCGAGAGCACCGTCCAGGCGAAGGTGTCACGCTCCGGCGCCCGCCCGTCCGTGGTGGGCGCAGAGACGGTCACTTCGAGCGCGTCCTCGACAAGGCGGAAGACGCAACTGAGGACGGAGCCCGGTACGGCCTGCTGGAGCAGGATCGCGCAGGCCTCGTCCACCGCGATACGCAGGTCCTCGATCTCGTCGAGGGTGAAGTCCAAGCGTGCCGCGAGGCCGGCCGTGGCCGTACGCAGCACGGACAGGTAGGCACCCGCAGCGGGCAGCCGGACTTCCACGAAGTCCTCGGTCCCGGGCTCGCCTGCGATCTGGGACACCCTCACCTCCAAGGTGGCACAAGCTCTTCAGGGCTCCGGAACGGGGGATGTCCCGGAGCCTCGCGGTACGTAGTCGGTACGTAGCCGGTCTGGACTGGCGACGCTATCGCGATCCATGGTGCTGTGTCGCCGGGGACCCCCGTCCGGCGACTGTCACTCATGGTAAGCATATGAACACGGAAAGTGGCTAGTGGTCTGCCGCCCTCAATTCCGGGCTGCCGGGGGAGGGTTGACGTACCCAGCCGTCAGACGATCGAACCGTCGGCATAGCACCACCGCCAGCTCTCACCGGGCTCGAAGCTCCGCATCACCGTGTGCCCCGTCTCCTTGAAGTGCCGCGTGGCGTGCTGATACGGGGACGAGTCGCAGCAGCCCACGTGTCCGCAGACGAGGCAGAGCCGCAACTGGACGGGATGGCCGTCGACCGCGAGGCATGCCCCGCAGGTCTCGCCCCGCGGGGCGGGCTCGGAGCGCGGCAGTTCCGCGATGTGGGGGCACTCACTCATGATGACCAGGTTACGACGCGTGTGAGGACGGTGGGATGGACGTATTGCCCCTGGTCGCGCTGGTGGCGGGGAGCGCGGCGATCGCGGGCGCATCGCGCAGGACACCGGTGGCGGCGCCGCTGCTGCTGGTGACCGCGGGGCTGATCGCCTCGTATGTGCCGGGTGTGCCCGATTACACACTCGACCCGCACATCGTGCTGCCGCTGCTGCTGCCGCCCCTGCTGTACACGGCCGCGGTGGACAGTTCGTATCTCGATCTGCGTGCGAACATGCGGCCCGTCGCCCTGCTCTCGATCGGCTATGTGCTCTTCGCCACCGTCGCGGTGGGCTGGCTCGCCTATCTGCTGGTGCCCGATCTGCCGCTGACCGCCGCTCTGGTGCTGGGCGCGGTGGTCGCGCCGCCGGACGCGGTGGCCGCCACCGCCATCGCCCGCAGACTGCGCCTGCCGAGCCGGATCACCACCATCCTCCAGGGCGAGTCGCTGGTGAACGACGCCACCGCGATCACCGCCTTCAAGGTGGCGCTGGCCGCGGCGGTGGGCGCGGGCGCGAGCTGGGCGGGCGGGATGGCGGAGTTCGCGCTGGCGTCGCTCGGCGGGGTCGGGGTCGGCCTGGTGCTGATGATGCCGCTGCACTGGCTCCGTACGCATCTCACCGAGCCCCTCCTCCAGAACACCCTCTCCCTGCTCATCCCGTTCGTCGCCTACGCGCTGGCCGAACAGGCGGGGGCGTCCGGGGTGCTGGCGGTCGTGGTGGTCGCGCTCTATCTGGGGCACCGCTCCTGGCAGGTGGACTTCGCGACCCGGATCCAGGAGCACGCGGTGTGGAAGATGGTCGCGTTCATCCTGGAGTCGGCCGTCTTCGCCCTGATCGGGCTCCAGTTGCCGTTCGTCCTCGAAGGGCTCGGGGAGTACGGAGTCGGGGAGTCGCTCGTCTACGCCGTCGGGGTTTTCGTGGCCGTGGTGGTGGTCCGCTTCGTCTGGGTCTATCCGGCGACGTTCCTGCCGCGCGCGTTGTTCCGGCGGATCAAGGAGCGCGAGCCGGAGACCAACTGGACCTCGCCGCTGATCGTCGGCTGGGCGGGCATGCGGGGTGTGGTGTCGCTGGCGATCGCGTTCTCGATCCCGCTGGCGCTGGACGACGGCAGACCGTTCCCCGGGCGCAATCTGGTGCTGTTCCTGACCTTCACGACGGTGATCGGCACCCTGGTCGTGCAGGGGCTCACCCTGCCGGTGCTGATCCGGCTGCTGATCCGGGCGCGGATGCTGCCGTCCCGCGACCGGCAGGCCGAGACCCTGGCCGAGGCGCAGGCGCAGAGCGAGGCCTCGGCGGCGGCGGAGCGGCGGCTGGAAGA
Source organism: Streptomyces odonnellii (assembly GCF_000981895.1). Taxonomy (GTDB): domain Bacteria; phylum Actinomycetota; class Actinomycetes; order Streptomycetales; family Streptomycetaceae; genus Streptomyces; species Streptomyces odonnellii. Next base: position 28,016 of record NZ_LATD01000109.1, read on the forward strand.
GCTGCTGGCCGATGAGCGCAACGCGCTGCCCGAACCGCTGGCGCAGCGGCTGCGGGCGGTCCTGGAGCGCCGCCGCAACGCGGTCTGGGAGCGGCTCGGGGCGGTCAACGAGGTGACGGGGGAGTCGGCGGACGACACCTACCGGCGGCTGTCGGGCGAGATGATCGAGACGGAGCGCTCGGTGTTCGTGGAGCTGCGGGACCGGCGGCGGATCGACGACGAGATGATGCGGACGCTGCTGCGCAGGCTGGACCTGGAGGAGGCGGCGGCGTACCGCGAGACGGAGGACTGAGCCCGTCCGGCGGGCGATCCCGGGCGGAAGGGGCAAGCCCGTCCCGGTGCAGGAGACGCATGCCGTCCGGCGTGGAGCCCAGTCTGTCCGGGCGGGCAGATCGAGCCCGTCCGGCGATTGAGGACTGGGCCCGTCTGCCAGGCGATCCCGGGCGGCCCCGGCATGCTCACGCGTTCGGTCGGCCCGGCTCCGGCACCCTCACGCGTCCGGTTCGCCCGGTTCGGCGTCCGGCTCCGGCACCCCCGTGATCACCGCCACCACCGCCGAGCCCGGCGCGAACGCCCCCTCCTGCGCCAAGACGCCAAGTCCATACAGCATTTTGGCGACATAGAGACGTTCCACCGGCAGCCCGTGCCGCTCCTCGAAGTCCCGCGCGTACGCCTCGACCTCCGGAGCCGTACGGGCGAAACCCCCGCAGTGGAACCGGTCGTCGAGGCTCCACCGCCCCGCGGGACCCCCGAACGCCGCCCTCTGGAGGTCCCGTATCTCCCGCTCCAGAAAACCGCCCCGCAGCACCGGGAACCCCACCGCGCGCTGCTCCGGACCCAGCCCGGCGGCCAGCCCCGCCAGCGTCCCTCCCGTACCGCACGCGACGGCCACGGTCTCCGCCTCGCCGCGCAGTTCGCGGCCGAGGTCCGCGCATCCCCGTACGGCTGCCGCGTTGCTGCCGCCCTCCGGTACGACGTACACCGAGCCGGGATCGAGCCCCTCCCGCGCGAGGAGGCCGGCCACAACCGAAGGGTCTGTTTTACGGCGGTACGCCCCGCGGTCGATGAAGGCCAGCCGCATCCCGTCGGCCGCGCACCTGGCGAGCGACGGGTTGAGCGGACGTCCGGCCAGCTCGTCGCCCCGTACGACACCGACCGTGCCGAAGCCCAGCAGCCGCCCGGCCGCCGCCGTCGCGCGGAGGTGGTTGGAGTACGCCCCGCCGAAGGTCAGCAGGGTGCGCCGGCCGCCGGCCGCGGCGGCCCGCAGATTCGGCACCAGCTTGCGCCACTTGTTGCCCGGCAGTTCCGGGTGGATCAGATCCTCGCGCTTGAGCAGCAGCCGTACGCCGTGCCGGGCGAAGCGCTCGTCCTCGGCCGGCAGCAGCGGCGACGGGAGCCGTGGCCGCAGTACGCCGGGATCGAGCGCTTCGTAGGAGGTCATCCGCCCATTGTCGGGTCCGTGGCCGGAGACCGCGCCGTCAGGCCAGGCGGTCGTGCACTCGGGCCCGTAACGACGCCATCGTGAAGCCCCGCGGGTCGACCTTGCCCGGCTGCCACTCCCGGTGCCCGATCACCGAGGCCGCGCTCCAGCCGTGCTGCCGGCAGACGGCCGCCGCGGCCCGCTCGATCGCCTCCAACTGGGCGTCGGGCCAGGGGTCCTCGCCGTCGCCGAGGTTCTCGCACTCGAAGCCGTAGAAGTAGCGGTTCCCGTCGGTGTTGGCCTCGCGCTCCTTCGGCAGCCGCCGCTCCGCGATCACCGCCCGCAGTACGTCGACATCGCCCAGCCCCGCGTGGTTGACCCTGCCGTACCCGACGAGATGGACCGCGCCGTCCTTGGCGATCACACCGTGGCACAGGGGGCCCGGCAGGGCAGTGTGGCCGTTCTTGCACAGCCGTACGGTGGCGTCGGTGCCCCGGGTGACGGTGTGGTGGATCATCACTCCGTGGACCGGCCCCCAGGGCCCTTTGTGGTCGCGGTTGTGGGTACGCCAGTCGCCGACTTCGACGACCGTGAGGCCCTCGCTCGTGAGCGCGTCGAGAAAACGTCCCGCGGACATGGGTCGGGCCATGGCCGACTCCCTCCTGTTTGGCGAACGGAATGTCCCGTACCGCGCTTGTTACCCGAACCCCCTTGTCCCTACTGGCTGTTCGGACCGTGTGCGAGCCGATCAGGACAAAGGGGGTCCTGTGCCCCGTCGGCGTGGATCCAGTCCCACTCTTTTGTGTAATGGCGCGCCCACGCACCGTGCTGGAAGCTTTCTGCTTGCAGGTCAGCACATGATCGAGAGGGAGACTTCATGTCGGTTGGTGACGAGGTCCGCGCAGCGCAGCCGCCGGCCCAGGCCCAGCAGAGTCTGGGCACGGCCGCCGCCCGGAACCTGGCGACCACCACCAAATCGGTACCGCAGATGCAGGAGATCACCTCCCGGTGGCTGCTGCGGATGCTGCCATGGGTCCAAGTGCAGGGCGGCACCTACCGGGTGAACCGCCGGCTCAGTTACGCGGTCGGTGACGGACGCGTCACCTTCGTACAGACCGGGGACCGGGTCACGGTCGTCCCGGCCGAGCTGGGGGAGCTGCCCGCGCTGCGCGCGTACGGCGACGAAGGGGTGTTCGCCGAGCTGGCGCGCCGCTGCGAGCAGCGGGAGTTCGCGGCCGGCGAGACCCTGGCCGTCTCCGGGAGTCCCGCGGACCAGGTCTTTCTGCTGGCGCACGGCAGGGTCGAGAAGACGCGCCCGGGGCCGTACGGAGACGACGCCGTGCTCGAAGTGCTCGCCGACGGCGCGTACTTCGGGGACCAGGCCCTGGTGGATGGGGAGGCCACCTGGGAATACACCGCACGCGCGGCGACGGCGTGCACGGTCCTGACACTGAGCAGGAGCGACGTACTGAACCTCGCCGACCGCGAGGAGTCGCTCCGTACCCACCTGGCCGCGCTCGCCTTCGTACCGCGCCAGCGCACCAACAAGTACGGCGAGGCCGCGATCGACCTCTCGGCGGGCCATGTCGGCGAGGCGGTCGTACCGCACACCTTCGTGGACTACGACGCGTCGCCGCGCGAGTACGAACTGAGCGTCGCGCAGACCGTACTGAAGGTGCACAGCAGGGTCGCCGACCTCTACAACCAGCCCATGAACCAGACCGAGCAGCAGTTGCGGCTCACGGTCGAGGCGCTGCGCGAGCGCCAGGAGCACGAGCTGATCAACAACCGCGAGTTCGGGCTGCTGCACAACTGCGACTACGGGCAGCGGCTCCAGCCGCACGACGGCGGACCCAGCCCGGACGACATGGACGAGCTGCTCTCGCGCCGCCGGGGATCCAAGCTGTTCCTCGCGCATCCGCGGGCCATCGCCGCCTTCGGACGCGAGTGCAACCGGCGGGGGATCTACCCGGACAGCGTCGAGGTCGGGGGCCACCATGTGCCCGCGTGGCGCGGAGTGCCGATCTTCCCCTCGAACAAGATCCCGATCTCCGACGCCAGGACGACCTCGATCATCTGTATGCGTACGGGCGAGGCCGAGCAGGGGGTCGTCGGGCTCCAGCAGAGCGGAATCCCGGACGAGATCGAGCCGAGCATGTCGGTCCGCTTCATGGGCATCGACGAGCAGGCGATCATCTCGTACCTGGTCACGGCGTACTACTCGGCGGCGGTGCTGGTGCCGGACGCGCTCGGGGTGCTGGAGAACGTGGAGGTGGGGCGCTGGACGTGAGGTGAGAGCCGGGGCGCCGGGCACCGGCAGCAGGTGCCCGGCCTCCCCTCCCCATCGGTCCCCGCACGCCACATGCCACAGAGGAAGTGACCGTGACCACGATCAGCACGGACGGGGCCGGCGGGAGCGGTGCGGACACCGCGGCCGAGGGCCATGAGGCCGTCGCTCTGCTGGAGCGCACCCGTACCGCCGTCCATCCCGCACTGCGTTCCACCGTCGAGTCGTTGCCCGTACCGCTGCGGCGGGTCGCGATGTACCACTTCGGCTGGGAGCACGCCGACGGAACACCCGCCTCCGGGCGGGCCGGGAAGGCGATCAGACCCGCGCTCGTCCTCGCCGCCGCCCGGTCCCTCGGCGGCGACCCGGAGCAGGCCGTACGGGCGGCCGTGGCCGTGGAGCTGGCGCACAACTTCACCCTGCTCCACGACGATGTGATCGACGAGGACCCGACCCGGCGGCACCGCGCCACCGCCTGGACGGTCTTCGGCACGCCGGACGCGATCGTCGCGGGCGACGCCATGATGTCCCTCGCCCTGCGGCTGCTCGCCGAGGACCCCCATCCGGTGTCCGCCGCCGCCTCGGCGCGGCTCGCGGCCTGTGTCATCGAGCTGTGCGCGGGCCAGCAGGCGGACTGTGCCTTCGAGCGGCGCGATCCGCTCGATGTCTCGCTGGACGAGTGCGTCGCCATGGCGACCGCCAAGACGGGCGCGCTGCTGGGGGCTTCATGCGCACTGGGCGCGCTGTACGCGGGCGCGGGGGAGGACGAGGTCGCCGCGCTGGACGCCTTCGGCCGGGAGGCCGGACTCGCGTTCCAGCTCATCGACGACCTGATCGGGATCTGGGGGGACCCGGGCCGTACGGGCAAACCGGCCGGCGCCGATCTCGTCGCGCACAAGAAGTCACTGCCGGTGGTCGCGGCCCTGTCGTCCGGCACCCCGGCGGCCGAGGAACTGGCGGAGCTGTACCGGGCGCCGATGGACCCCGAAGCGGTCCGGCGCGCGACCGCGGCCGTCGAGCGGGCGGGCGGTCGCGACTGGGCGCAGCAGCAGGCGGCGGACCGGATGTCCCGGGCGGTCCACCAGCTCTCGCGGGCGGTGCCGGATCTGGCGGCGGCGGGGGATCTGCTGGCGCTGGCGGAGTTCGTGACGCGCCGTACGCGGTGAGGCGGATGGTGTCTGGGGCGTGGGCTGTGGGCCGTGGGCCGTCGGGCGGCTGGCTGACTGGCTGATCGGCTGACTTGCTGGTCGTCCGGTCGGCGGGCCGGGTGACGGATGAGATCCATCCGCACGGCCCGGCGCAACTGGGCGCGGCCGACGGTTGTATGAACGGCTCGGGTTCGCGTTCATGGGCACGACGGGCGACCTGCCCGGCGCGCCGCAGATGTGGCCCATGTGGCTTGAATCCGCCGGAAATTGACCGTACGCCGATGGTTCTGACCGGTCCGTACGACCGACGCGGGGCCGTACGAGGGGCGTGTCCCGCCTTCGGGAGGGGCACGCCTGTCCGGAAGCATGGGGTACTTGTCCGGAAGTACGACAGGAAGCGGTGACCCGTGCTGCGGAGGAAGATCCGCTAGCGCTACAGTCCGCGCCATGACAGCGGAGTCGACGGACACATGGGCGGGTTGGTACCGGGACCGCCAGGGAGCGGAAGCGATCACCCTCACCGCGGGTGGGCGGCAAGTGCGCACCCGAATAAGGGGAGTTGAGTACGAAGGGGCGGATTTCGCCACGCTGGAGCCGGTGGGCGCGGGCGAGGCCCTGTCGTCGTGCGTCATGGAGTGGGACATCCCGCTGCCGGTCGGCTCGGGCAGTACGGTCCAGCAGGCCACGCTCAGCTGTCTGCTGGCGATCGGCGAGCGCGGCCCCGAGGGGCCGGCCGGCCGCGGCCCGGAACTGAGCCTGACCCTCCACTTCGGCGGCGCGGCGTACGCGTCGGGCATCGCCGGCGGCGGCTTCGAAGAGGCACTGGACCGCATACGCCGCCAGCTCCCGGAGGGCATGGAACTGGGCGGCAAGTCCTTGGTGGGAGCGGCCTGAGTGGGCGAGGCCGGTGGGGCGCCGTGGCAGCCGCACGGCTGACCGCGCGTGGCCGGCCCGGGTCGCCGGAACCAGTCGCCTGACCTGGTCGCCGAACCCGGTCACCTGACCTGGTCCTGGGGTGGCTCCGCCGTCCCCTCAGCCCACCGCCCCCTCAGCTC
>NZ_LATD01000011.1 GCF_000981895.1 Streptomyces odonnellii
TCAATCGCGTACGGATTGGCGCCGGGCGGCGGCGGGGGGTACCAGCCCTGCTGCGGCACCTCCGGGACGACCGGCTGCCCGTACCCCTGGCCCTGCCGGCCGGGCCCGTATCCGTACGCCGGTCCGAAGCCGGACGGCTGCTGGAAGCCCGCCAGCTCGTCGGCCGTCGAGCGGTAGTCCACCGCGCTCTGGGTCATCCGCATGTACGCCTCCTCCAGCGAGGCCTGGTGCGGGGACAGCTCCCAGAGCCGTACATCCGCCTCGTGCGCCAGATCGCTGATCCTCGGCAGCGCGAGACCGGTGATCCGCAGGGCGCCGTCCGGCTCGGAGAGGACCTGGCCGCCCGCCTCGGTGAGCGCGGACATCAGCTTCTCCCGCTGCGCCGCCTCGCCCTGCGGGGTGCGGACCCGCGCGAAGTCCGCGGAGTTGGCCGAGATGAAGTCCTTGATGCTCATGTCGGCGAGAAGCCGGCCGCGCCCGATCACGATGAGATGGTCGGCGGTCAGCGCCATCTCGCTCATGAGATGGGAGGAGACGAAGACCGTACGGCCCTCGGAGGCGAGCTGTTTCATCAGATTGCGGACCCAGAGGATGCCCTCGGGGTCGAGGCCGTTGACCGGCTCGTCGAAGAGCAGCACCTGCGGGTCGCCGAGCAGTGCCGCCGCGATTCCCAGCCGCTGGCCCATGCCGAGCGAGAAACCTTTGGAACGCTTTCTGGCCACATCCTGTAGGCCGACGACCCCGAGCACCTCGTCGACTCTGGTCGCCGGTATGCCGGAGAGCTGCGCCAGCGAGAGCAGATGGTTGCGGGCGCTGCGCCCGCCGTGCACGGCCTTGGCGTCGAGCAGCGCGCCCACCTGGCGGGGTGCGTTCGTGAGCCGGCGGAAGGGGTGGCCGCCGACCGTGACATGGCCGGCGGTCGGCTGGTCGAGTCCGAGGATCATGCGCATGGTGGTCGACTTGCCGGAACCGTTGGGGCCAAGGAACCCGGTCACAGAGCCGGGCCGAACCTGGAAGGAAAGGTTGTACACGGCCGTCTTGGCGCCGTAGCGCTTCGTCAGGCCGACTGCCTCGATCATTCTCCAGCCCCATCGATCAGGTCAGGTCTTCGGGGCAGTGACCTTCGCGGTCGAAAACCCCCGTAAGGCTTAGGAGGATATCCATGCCTTGACGGTTCCCGCGAAGTCGTTCAGGCGGAGAGTCGGTGACGAACTGGCTACGCGACCCGCCTTCTCACGCCGGGCGGCCCGGGCTTCCCGCTTCCCGGACTACGCGTCCCGCTTCCGCAGTACGAGAAAGCCGCCCACGAGCGCCGCCGCCACCCAGAGCACCATGATCCCGAGCCCGCCCCACGGTCCGTAGGGCGCCTCCTCGGAATTCATGGCATCGGGCAGCACCTGCATGATCCGGGAGCCGGCCCGGTCGGGGAAGTAATGCGCGACCTCCTTGGCGACCGGCACCGCCGAGAGGATCTGCGAGACCAGGAAGAAGAACGGCATCAGAATGCCGAGCGACAGCATCGAACTGCGCAGCATCGTCGCCACGCCCATCGAGAAAAGAGCGATCAGCGCCATATAGAGACCGCTGCCGATCACCGCGCGCAGCACATTCGGCGCGCCGATGGTGGTGCTGTGGTCGCCGAGCAGCGCCTGCCCGAGGAAGAACGACACGAAGCCGGTGACAAGCCCCACCACCAGCGCCAGCGCCCCGGCCACCAGGACCTTGGAGAAGAGGAAGGTGCCCCGCCGCGGCACGGCGGCCAGGGAGGTACGGATCATGCCGGAGCTGTACTCGGAGCCGACCACCAGTACCCCGAAGACCACCATCGCGAGCTGGCCCAGGGTCATTCCGGAGAAGCTGGTGAAGGTCGGGTCGAAGGTGGCCTGCTGCGGGGCGGGCAGCTCGTCGAAGGTGGAGTTCAGCAGGGCGGACAGGGCCGCGCCCAGGGCCACGGTCACGACCAGGGCGCTGATCAGGGTCCATGTCGTGGAGGAGACCGTACGGATCTTGGTCCACTCGGAGCGGAGGACGGCGGGTACCGATGCCATGGTCAGACTTCCTTGCCCTGGTGGTCGTGGCCGCGCTGCCCGTCGAGGTCGTACCGCCCGTCGTGCTCGTCGGGCTCGTCCCGCTCGTCTTTCGCTTTCTCGTTCTGCCCGTACGGCGCGGTCGGTGCGGCCGGCGCCGCCGGTGCGACCGGACCGCTCCCGGGCGCGGGCCCCGCGTGGGCGTGGTACTCGACCGACTCGGCCGTCATCTGCATAAACGCTTCTTCGAGCGAGGCGCGCTGTGCGCTCAGCTCATGCAGTACGAGCTGATGGCGCGCGGCCAGCTCGCCCAGCTCCTCCGTGGACGCCCCGTCGACCTCCAGCACCCCGCCCTCGGTCTCGGCCGGAGTGAAGCCCGCCGAGTGCAGGACGTCCTTCAGCCGCTCCGCCTGCGGCGAGCGCACCCGGGCGTAGCTGCGGGAGTTCTTGTGGATGAAGTCCGCCATCGACGTGTCCGCGAGCAGCCTGCCCTGCCCGATCACGATCAAGTGGTCGGCGGTCAGGGCCATTTCGCTCATGAGATGGCTGGAGACGAAGACCGTCCTGCCATCGTTGGCGAGCGCCTTCATCAGCGTACGGATCCAGTGGATGCCCTCGGGGTCGAGACCGTTGACGGGCTCGTCGAACATCAGGATCTCGGGATCGCCGAGCAGGGCGGAGGCGATACCCAGCCGCTGCCCCATACCGAGGGAGAAGCTCTTGGACTTCTTCCGCGCCACCGCGGTCAGCCCGACCATGTCGAGGACCTCGTCCACGCGGCTCGCGGGAATGCGGTTGCTCTGCGCCAGGCAGAGCAGATTGTTGTAGGCGCTCCGGCCGCCGTGCATGGCCTTGGCCTCCAGCAGCGCCCCGATGTGGGTGAGGGGCTCGGCCAGTTCGCGGTACCGCCTGCCGTCGATCCTGACGGACCCGCTGGTCGGCACGTCGAGATCCAGCATCATCCGCATCGTGGTCGACTTGCCCGCGCCGTTGGGGCCCAGGAATCCCGTCACCACACCGGGCCTCACCTTGAAGGAGAGCCCGTCGACCGCAACCTTGCGGCCGAAGTGCTTGGTGAGCCCCTCGACCTCGATCATCGGCAAACCTCGATCATCTGTACACCCCGATCATGCGGACAACCTAAGGGTGCGCGAAGCCCCCTGCCACCGAAGTGACAGGGGGCTTATGCGATCGTTACGCGATTCGAACGGCTCAGCGGGTCTGCTGGGCAGGCACACCGCGGGAGATCGGCTCGTCGTCGGCCGGGCTGCTCGCGGCGGCCACCGCGGCACCCGTCAGCGTCGCCAGCATCTCGCGGACGTTGGTGAGCTGCGCGTTGATCGAGTCGCGGCGGTTGGTGAGCGCCGCCAGCTCGCGCTCCGATTCGCTGCGGATCCGGTCGGCCTTGGCGTTCGCGTCGGCCACGATGTCCTCGGCCTGGCGCTGCGCCGTCTCGACGGTCTGCCGGGCCCGGCGCTCCGCGTCCGTACGCAGCTTCTCGGCCTCCAGACGGAGCTGCTCGGCGCGGTGCTCGATCTCCGCCAGACGCTTCTCGGCCTTGGCCTGACGCGACGCCAGGTCCCGCTCCGACTGCTCGCGGCGCTTGGCCAGGTTCGTCTCGAAGTCCGCGGCGGCCTGGGCGGCCTTGGCGCGGGTCTCCTCGAAGAGCGCGTCGGCCTCCTCGCGCTTGGACTGCGCGTCCTTCTGCGCCTCCGAGCGCAGGGTCGCCGCGTCACCCTTCGCCTTCTCGACGATGCGGACGCCCTCGTCCTCGGCCTTGGCCTTGCGCTCCGACGCGAACGCCTCGGCGTCGTTGCGCACCTGCTGAGCCGCCGACTCAGCCAGCTCGCGGTGCTGCTCCGCCGCGCGCCTGGCCTCCTCGCGCAGGTCCTTCGCCTCCTCCTCGGCGAGACGGAGGATCTTCTCGACGCGGGCGCCGAGGCCGGCGTACGAGGGCTCCGCGTCCGTTACCTGGGCCTGGGCGTTCTGCGTTTCGAGGTGGAGCTCCTCGATGCGCTTCTCCAGCGCGGTGATGCGGGCCAGAGCACTGTCACGGTCGGCGACGAGTTTGGTAATGCGGTCGTCCACCTGACCGCGGTCGTAACCACGCCGCACGAGCTCGAAGCCGAATGGGGAGGAAGTGTCGCTCATGGGGTTCCTGTCGAATGAGACCGGTGAGGTGATAGAGGGAATCCTAGGGGCCTTAGCGGCGTGTCATCGAGCGGATGCAGGTTTGATCTGGAGAATGTCCAGCCTTTTGAGTGGCTAGCCGTCGGAAGACTTGCCACTCGTCCGGGTGGTTCCCGCTGCGGCGCCCGCCTTGACCTGGGTGTCCTTGGCAGGACCGGCGGGTGCCTCAAACGACTCCAAAGCTTCGAGTACATCCTGAACGCGGGAGATCTCGGCCTGGATGTCCTCGCGCCGCCGCACCAGGACATCGAGTTCGCGCTTGCCGTCGTCGACCATACGCCGGGCCTCCCGGTCGGCTTCCGCACGCAACTTCTGGCCTTCCGCGATCAGTTCGGCCTTCTTCTGCTCGGCCTCCTTGAGCAGGCCCTCGGCCTTTTTCACCGCGGCGATCCGGACCCGGCTCGCCTCCGAACCGGCGTCGGCGACCAGCGCCTTGGCCTTCGTCTCGGCCTCGGCCCGCTGCTCGTTGGCGGCCTTCATCAGATTGTCGACGCGCTCGCCGACGGTCTTGAGCTGCTCCGAGGTCTCCCGGCGGGCCCGCTCGTGAAGCTGCTCGATCTCGCTCTCGACCCGGACCCGCAGCTCCTCCGCCCGGTCGCGGATCGCCGTCGCGTCCCGCCGCGCGCCGACGAGCAGCTCGTCCGCGTCCGTACGGGCCTTCTCCACCAGGGAGTTGCCCTCGACCGTCGCGTCCGCGGTGATCCGGCCGGCCTCCTTGCGGGCCGCGCCGACCATCATGTCGGCCTGCTTCTCGGCCTCGGTGGCGGCGCGCAGCGCCTCCTCCTGCGCCTTGTTGATGAGCTGGTCGGCCTGCTCGGCAGCGTCGGAGCGGCGCTTGGCCGCGTCCTTGCGCGCCTCGTCGAGGAGCCAGTCGGTCTCCTCCTGGGCCTCGTTCCTGATCCGCTCCGCGGCGGCCTCGGTGTCCGCCTTGAACCGGTCGGCCTCGGCCCGCAGCCGCTCCGCGGCCTGCTGTGCGGCGCCCACCGTCTCGGCGGCCTCCGCGCGCATACGCTCCGACTCGCCCGTGGCCTCGGCGATGAGCCGGTCGGCCTGCCCGGCGGCGTCGCCCCGGATCCGGTTCGCGTCCTCCCGGGCCTCGGCGCGGGCGCGGGCCGCGTCCCGCTCCGCCGCCGCCAGTGAGTCCGACGCCTCGGTCCGTACCCGCTGCGCGTACTCCGCGGTGTCGGCGCGCATCCGCTCCGCCTCCGCGATCGCGTCGCCCACGGTCCGCTCGGCCAGGGCCTTCGCGGCGTCGGCCTCCTCCTGGGCCCTGGCCCGGATCCGGCTCGCGTCCTCCGAGGCCCGGTCCCGCTCCGCGTACGCGTCCCCGCGGACCCGGTCGGCCTCCTCCTGCGCCTCCGTCTTCGTACGCTCGGCCGCGTGCTCGGCGGCGGAGCGCAGCCCGGCGATCTCCTGCTCGGCCTGGTCCTGGAGACCGGCGACGGAGTCCCGTACCTGCTGGGCGGTCTGCTCGGCCGCGGCCACCAGCTCCGTGGCGCGGTAGTCCGCCTCCGAGACCAGCCGGTGCGCCTCGGCCTGCGCCTCCTCGACCCGGGTGCGCGCCGAGGACAGCAGCTCCTCGCTCTGCTCGCGGGCCCGCTCCCGCTCCTGGTCCGCCTCCGCGCGGGCGGCCGTCAGCGTCTCCTCGGCCTCGCGGCGGCGGCGGCTCGCCTCCTCCTGGGCGGCGGCCAGCGCCTCGGCGGCCTCGGCGCCGACCCGCTCCGCCGCGGCTGCCGCCTCGGCCCGTACCCGGTCGGCGGTCTCCTGGGCCTCCGTCTTGAGCCGCTCGGCCTCCGTGGCCGCTTCCGTACGCAGCCGTACCGCCGCGGCCTCCGCCTCGGCGCGGTACTGCGAGGCGTCGGCCGCCGCCTCGTTGCGGAGCCGCCCGGCCTCCTGCTCGGCCTGCGCCTGGAGCGTACGGATCCGCTCCGCGGACTCGGCCCGCAGCCGCTCGGACTCCTCCGCGGCCTCCCGCCTGATCCGCTCCGACTCGGCACGCGCCTCGGTGAGCGCCTCCTCGGCCGAGGTGAGCCGCTTCTCCGCCTCGGCGTGCAGCCGGGTCAGCTCGTCGGAGGCCTCGTCCTTGCGGGCCTCGATCCCGCGCTCGGTCTCCTCGCGCAGCTCGGCCGCGGCCTGTTCGGCGGCGGCCTTGGTGGCCTCGGCCTGCTCCTCGCCCTCGGCGCGCAGCCGGTCGGCCTCGGCGCGGGTCCGCTCCAGGGTCTCCTCGGCCTGCCGGCGCAGCGTGGTGGCCCGCTCGATGGCCTCCGTACGGACCCGCTCGCTCTCGGCGGTGGCACCGGAACGCAGCTCGTCCGCGTCCGCCTTGGCCTTGGTCAGCAGCTCCTCGGCGGACCTGGCCGCCTCCTCGATCTGCTGGACGGCCTCCCTGCGGGCCTCGCCGCGGATCCGCTCGCCCTCGGCGACCGCCTCGGACCGGAGCTGCTCGGCCTCGCCGCGCAGCCTGCGCGCCTCCTCCTGGAGCTCGACGGTCTTGGCGCGGTACTCCTTGGTGTCGTCCTTGGCCGCGCCCTTGAGCTGATCGGCCTGCTCGGCCGCCTCGTTGCGCAGCCGGTCCGCCTCGGCCTCGGCCTCCCGGCGGATCCGCTCGGCCTCCTCGCTCGCCGACCTGGTGGTGGCCTTGGCGTCGTCCGAGGCCTTGGTCAGCACCTCTTCGGCGGTACGGGCCGCCTTGGCGAGCTGGGCCGCGGTGTCCTCGGCGGCGACGGTACGGGCCTTCTCGGCGGCCTCCGCGACCAGCTTCTCGGCCTCGGCGCGGGCGTCCGCGAGCGCCTGCTCGGCCTCCGCCTTCGTGGCCTCCGCGTCCTTGGTGGCCTCGCCGACCAGCCGGGCGATCTCCGACTTGGCCGTACGGGTGCGCTGCTCGTTCTGCGACTCGACCCCGGCCAGCCGCTTGACCGCGGACTCCTTGGCCTCCGCGACGACCTTCTCGGCCTCCGCGCGGGCCTCCCGCAGCCGCTCCTGCGCCTCCTGCATCCGCTGCTCGGCGGCCCGGCTCAGCTCGGCGGCCTGCTGGCGGACCTGGTCGGCCTCGGCGGTCGTGGACGCACGCAACTGCTCGGCGTGGCCGGCGGCCTCCTGCGCCTGTGCGGACGCCGCGTTCAGCAGCCGTTCCGCGTCCCGGCGGGCCCGGAGCAGTATCGCTTCAGCTTCCGACCTGGACGCTTCGGACGCCTCGCTGAGCCGGCGGCGGGCCTCCTCGGTGACCCGGGCGGCCTCCGCGCGGGCGGCGGCCAGGGACTGTTCGGCCTCGGCGCGCGACTCGTCCATCAGCCGCCGGGCCTGGGACTCCGTACGGGCGCGGAGCTGCTCGGCCCACGCGACGTTCTCGTTGACGTGCGACTCGACGGTCTGGCGGCGCTCCGCCAGCTCCTGGTCGAGCCGCTGCCGCCGCTGGACGGCCTCCGCGTGCAGCTCCGCCTGGAGTCTGGCCTGGTGCTCGGCGTGCTCCTGGAGGATCCGCTGCGTCTGTGCCCGGGCCTCGCGCAGTTCGCGCTCCGCGTCCGCGCGCATCTGCTCGGCCTGGATCTGGGCGTTACGGAGCATCTGCTCGGCCTGGTAGCCGAGGTCGCCGTTGTCGTAGGACGACGGACGGGTGGCCAGGGCGCGGCGTGCCTCGTGGAGCTTGGCGCGCAATACCTCGACCTGGTAACCGAGGTCCTCGGCGTGCTGGACGGCCTTCTCCCGCGCGGTCTTCAGCCGGTCCATCTCGGCTTCGAACCGCGAGAGGTGGTCGTCGTCAGCTCGGTGGCTCTCCTGGCGTTCGTAGCCCCGCACTGCGCGGTCCCATCCGTCCCCTGGTCGCAACTGCCCAATCGAGCACCGTTCGCGGCGAACGGCCCCCCGGGGAATGGTGTCAGATCAACGGCAGGGGCGCGGCCCCGGCCCGGCCCCGGCCCGGAGCGCCCCACTCTACCGGGCCGGGAATCCTTAAGGTCAGTGCTCCGGGGCGGAGGTGACGAGTTCTGTGAGGACTCCGTGACAGTCCTTCGGGTGCAGGAAAGTGATGCGCGAGCCCATGGAACCCCTGCGCGGCTCGTCGTAGAGGACCCGTACGCCCTTGTCACGGACCGCCTGGGCGTCCCCGTCGACATCGGCGGTCCCGAAGGCGATGTGGTGGACGCCCTCGCCGTTCTTCGCGAGCCACTTGCCGACGGGGGAGTCCTCCCGTACGGGTTCGAGGAGCTGGAGGTACGAAGCCCCGCCGTCGGACGTCTCGTTGATCTTGAGCATGGCCTCGCGGACGCCCTGCTCCTCGTTGACCTCGGTGTGGAAGACCTCGAATCCGTAGGTGGCCCGGTAGAACTCGACGGTGGCGTCGAGATCGAAACAGGCGATTCCGATGTGGTCGATTCGCGTCAGCATGGGGACAGTGCAGCGTCTCGCCGCCGGTTACGCAACGTGCGCGCGATCACACGCACGGCCGGGTGACCCCGGCGCGTACCGCTCAGTACATTGGAGTAAACCCTCGTTCACTCCTCACGCTCCACGCAAAGGGGATCAGGTCTCATGTCGGACTCGAACACCACCACCTCCGTGATCGTCGCGGGTGCCCGTACCCCCATGGGACGGCTGCTCGGCTCGCTGAAGTCCTTCTCCGGCGCGGAGCTGGGGGGCTTCGCGATCAAGGCCGCGCTGGACCGTGCGGGGATCCGCGGCGACCAGGTGCAGTACGTGATCATGGGCCAGGTGCTCCAGGCCGGGGCGGGGCAGATCCCGGCGCGCCAGGCCGCGGTCAAGGGCGGTATCCCGATGAACGTGCCCGCGCTCACCGTCAACAAGGTCTGTCTCTCCGGGCTCGACGCGATCGCGCTCGCCGACCAGCTCATCCGCGCGGGCGAGTTCGACGTGGTGGTCGCGGGCGGCCAGGAGTCCATGACCAACGCCCCGCACCTGCTCCCCAAGTCGCGCGAGGGCTACAAGTACGGCGCGGTCGAGCTGCTCGACTCGATGGCGTACGACGGGCTGACCGACTCGTTCGAGGAGATCGCCATGGGCGCCTCGACGGAGAAGCACAACACCCGGCTCGGTATCGCCCGTCCCGAGCAGGACGAATTCGGCGCGCTGTCCCACCAGCGGGCCGCCGCCGCGCAGAAGAACGGGATCTTCGAGGCCGAGATCGTCCCCGTGGAGATCCCGCAGCGCAAGGGCGACCCGGTGCTGTTCGCCCAGGACGAGGGCATCCGCCCGGAGACCACGGTGGAGTCCCTCGCCCGGCTGCGTCCGGCGTTCGACAAGGACGGCACGATCACGGCGGGCACGTCCTCGCAGATCTCGGACGGCGCTGCGGCGGTCGTGGTGATGAGCAAGGCCAGGGCCGAGGAACTGGGCCTGGAGTGGATCGCGGAGATCGGCGCGCACGGCAATGTGGCGGGCCCGGACAACTCGCTCCAGTCCCAGCCGTCCAACGCCATCCAGCACGCCCTGAAGAAGGAGGGCATCGGCGTCGCGGACCTCGATCTCATCGAGATCAACGAGGCCTTCGCGGCGGTCGCGGTGCAGTCGATGAAGGATCTCGGAGTGTCCCCGGAAAAGGTGAACGTGAACGGCGGCGCGATCGCTCTCGGTCACCCGATCGGGATGTCCGGCGCGCGGCTCGTACTGCATCTCGCGCTGGAGCTGAAGCGGCGCGGCGGCGGTGTCGGCGCGGCGGCGCTGTGCGGCGGGGGCGGGCAGGGCGACGCGCTGATCCTGCGGGTGGCGCGGTAGCCCTCCGTACATCTCGTACGTACGTTCATTCGCACCGCCATTCGCACCGCCGTCCGCACCGCCGAGGAACGGAGCTGGAACCGTGACGCAGGACGTCCCCCAACTGGTGGCTCAGGCGCGGGAGGGCCGCCCGCGGGCCGTGGCCCGGCTGATCTCACTGGTCGAGGGGGCGTCCCCGCAGCTCCGCGAGGTGATGGCGGCACTGGCGCCGCTCGCGGGCCGGGCGTATGTCGTCGGGATCACCGGATCGCCGGGTGTCGGCAAGTCGACATCCACCTCGGCGCTGGTCAGCGCGTACCGCCGGGCCGGCAAGCGGGTCGCGGTGCTCGCCGTCGACCCCTCGTCCCCCTTCTCCGGCGGCGCGCTGCTCGGTGACCGGGTCCGGATGTCCGAGCACGCCTCGGACCCGGGTGTCTACATCCGCTCCATGGCCACCCGCGGCCATCTCGGCGGTCTGGCCTGGGCGGCTCCGCAGGCGATCCGGGTCCTGGACGCGGCGGGCTGCGACGTGATCGTGGTGGAGACGGTCGGGGTCGGCCAGTCGGAGGTCGAGATCGCCTCCCAGGCTGACACCTCGGTGGTGCTGCTGGCACCGGGCATGGGCGACGGCATCCAGGCGGCGAAGGCCGGGATCCTGGAGATCGGCGATGTGTACGTGGTCAACAAGGCGGACCGCGACGGCGCCGACGCGACCGTCCGCGAGCTGAACCACATGCTCGGCCTCGGCGAGGCCAGGGGGCCGGGCGACTGGCGGCCGCCGATCGTCAGGACGGTCGCGGCGCGCGGCGAGGGCATCGACGAGGTGGTCGAGGCGCTGGAGAAGCACCGGGCGTGGATGGAGGAGCACGGCATCCTCGCCGGCCGCCGCACCGCCCGCGCGGCCCACGAGGTCGAGACGATCGCCGTCACGGCCCTCCGCACCCGTATCGCCGACCTCCACGGCAACCGCAGGCTGGCGGCCCTGGCGGAACGCGTGGTGGCGGGCGACCTGGACCCGTACGCGGCGGCGGACGAACTGGTGGCGGGCCTGACGGAGGCCTGACCGGGGGCCCGGCAAATCCAGCCCGTCCGGCGTTTGAGGACGGAACCGGTGCCCCCGGCGCCGGGTGCGCGATTGAGCCCGTCCGGCGATTGAGGACGAAACGGCCCGTCAGTCGTCGTCGCCCCGGTCGTCATCGTGATCGTCGTCGTGCCCGTGCCGGTCGTCGCCGCGGTGGTCACGGTCGTCGTCGTGGTGGTGGTCGTCGCGGTCCGCCGTGACCTTGCCCGTGCGCGGGTGGACGTTCAGCTCGTGGGCGCGCCCGTCCGTGCCGCGTACGTCGACCTCCCAGTGGTCGGTGCGGCCGTCGTCGCTGTCGTCGTCCCGCTCGACCGAGGTCACCGTGCCGGGGACCTTCTTCAGCGCCGCGTCGGCCGCCTGGTCAGCCGTCAGACTCGCCGTCGGGTCCGCCGTCGGATCCGTCGTCGGGTTCGACGTACTGGGCTGCCGCGCCGGGACCGGCAGCGTCGCCGTCGCCGTTCCCGCGCTCGCCCCGGTACGGGTGGTGCCGCGGTCGTCGTCGCCCACGGCGACAGCCGTGTACGTTCCGCCGCCGATCAGAACCGCCGCTGCGATGGCGGCGATGGTGAGATTGCGCTTCATGAGGTACTCCCCGGTCGGTCCGACTGCCAACGCCCTCAATGTCGTCGACCGGAGCTGAAGCCGGCCTGAAGCGACCTGAAGAGATCTTCAGGTTCCTTTTGGGAAGGTGGGGGCATGCGCTTGCTGATCGTGGAGGACGAGAAGCGGCTCGCCGTATCGCTCGCCAGGGGGCTGAGGGCCGAGGGCTTCGCCGTGGATGTCGTCCACGACGGCCTCGAAGGGCTGCACCGGGCCGGGGAGGGCGTCTACGACCTGGTCGTGCTCGACATCATGCTGCCCGGCATGAACGGCTACCGGGTCTGCGCGGCCCTGCGCGCCGCCGGCAATGACGTACCGATCCTGATGCTGACCGCGAAGGACGGCGAGTACGACGAGGCGGAGGGGCTCGACACGGGCGCCGACGACTATCTGACCAAGCCGTTCTCGTACGTCGTGCTGGTCGCCCGGGTCAAGGCGCTGCTGCGCCGCCGCGGTTCGGCCGGTGCCTCGCCCGTCCTGCGGGTGGGCGGGCTGAGCATCGACACCGCGGCCCGCCGGGTCTTCCGGGACGGCACCGAAGTGGCCCTGACCGCAAAGGAGTTCGCCGTGCTGGAACAACTCGCCGTCCGGTCGGGCGAGGTGGTCGGCAAGCCGCAGATCCTGGAGCATGTCTGGGACTTCGCCTACGACGGCGACCCCAACATCATCGAGGTCTACATCAGCGCCCTGCGGCGCAAGATCGGCGCGACCGCCATCCAGACGGTGCGCGGCGCCGGCTACCGGCTGGTGCCGTCATGACCGCAGGAAGACGCCTCTTCGGCTCCGTACGGGCCAAGACCTCTCTGGGGGCGACGGCCGTCGTGGCGGTGGCGCTCGTGGCCGCCGGGATCGCGGTCCTTCTCTCGCTCCGCGCGAACCTCACCGACCAGGCCGACCGCGAGGCCGATTCCGCGGCGCGCGATGTCGCCCTGGACATCGCCTCCCGGGTCCCCGGCCGGACCTCGTACCGGGATCTCGAACTCCCCGAGGCAGCGGACCATCCGGTGCAGGTCGCCGCTCAGGACGGCCGGCTGCTGGCGATGAGCGAGGACCTGGAGCGGATCAGCGGTACGGGAGTGCCCGCCGCCACGGTCGTACCGGCGCCCTCCGCCCCGCCGTCGGGCCAGCCGGTCGAGGGCGACCGTGGCGACGACGACCGTGGCGACGACGACAGCGGGAACGACGACAGCGGGAACGACGACGGGGACGACGACGGCGGGACCGGCGACGACCACGGGGGCCGCGCCCAGCCCGCCGTCGGCGAGATCGGCGACATCACCGAGCACACCTCGGGCAGCGCCACCGTCGACGGCACGGCCGGCGACTACCGCTTCGCCACCATCGCCGTGACCGACGGCTCCGGCGCGACCGTCGTCGTCCACGCCGGCGCCTCACTGGCCGCCCGCGACACCGCGGTCGGCACGACCGCCGTGGCGATGCTGCTGGGACTGCCCGTGCTGCTGCTGGTCGTCGCGGGAGTGACCTGGCTGGTGACCCGGCGGGCGCTCGGGCCCGTGGAGGGCATCCGGCGCGAGATGGCGGCCATCACCGCGTCCGAGGACCTGTCCAGGCGGGTGCCGGAACCCGCCGCCCATGACGAGGTGGCCCGGCTCGCCCGTACGACCAATGAGACGCTCACCGCGCTGGAGGCGGCCGTCGACCGGCAGCGCCGCTTTGTCGCGGACGCCTCGCACGAACTGCGCAGCCCCATCGCCTCGCTCCGTACCCAGCTCGAAGTGGGCGACGCGCACCCGGAACTGCTGGATGTGCCGGGCGCGGTCGCGGACACCGTACGGCTCCAGCGGCTCGCCGCCGATCTGCTGCTGCTCGCCCGGCTGGACGCGGGGGAGCGGCCGGGGCAGAACCGGCTCGATCTGGACGCGCTGGTCCGCGAGGAGGTCTCGCAGCGGACCCTGGACGTCATCCCGGTCGCACTCGACCTGGGACAGGGGATCGAAGTCGCCGGATCGCGCGGCCAGTTGGCGCGGGTGCTCGGCAATCTGCTCGACAACGCCCAGCGCCACGCGCGCGGTTCGGTGCGGGTGTCCGTGCACCGGGCGGCGGACGGACAGGTGGTGCTCGCGGTCACCGACGACGGTGCCGGGGTGCCGGAGGCGGAGCGCGAGCGGATCTTCGAACGGTTCGTACGGCTCGACGAGGCCCGGGGCCGTGACGACGGCGGTGCCGGACTGGGCCTCGCCATCGCCCGCGATGTCGCCGAACGCCACGGCGGCACACTCACAGCCACCCGAGCCCCCTCAGGCGGAGCCCGCTTCGAACTCCGCCTGCCCCCTGCCTGACCGGGCCCCATGGTCGCGCACGGCCCCGGCCCCGCACGGCCGCCCGGCGAGTGAACCGAAGGGCGCCGGCCGCTGTCGAAAGGGAGGCTGTGCTCGATATGCGGCTCCGCCGCGCGGGCGCAGGCCCCGAGGTACGAGCGGACCGAGCACGGTCGACCGTCGACAGGGGCTTGAGGCGCCCGGAGGCGAACCGAGCCCCTAAAAAATCACACCCTCCCGCGTCGGCCCCGTAGGTGTTCCGCCACCGGCGTCAGTGACTCCCGCAACTGCGTGAGCGCTTCCGGCGACAGCAGGTCGATGAAGTGCTTGCGTACCGACGCCACATGGTGCGGTGCCACCTTGCGCATCGTGTCCATGCCGTGGTCCGTCAGCACGGCGTACAGACCGCGCCGGTCCGACTCGCAGTGTTCCCTGCGGACCAGTTCCGCCGCTTCCATCCTGGTGATCTGGTGCGAGAGCCGGCTCTTGGACTGGAGCGTGGTGGCCGCGAGGTCACTCATCCGCATGCGCCGCTCCGCCGACTCCGAGAGATTCACCAGGATCTCGTAGTCGTTCATGGTCAGTCCGAACGGCTGCAGGTCCTTCTCCAACTGGTGCGTCAGCAGCTTGTTCACATCGAGGTGGGTGCGCCAGGCGCACTGTTCCCCGTCGGTCAGCCAGCGGGTGGCGGTCTCGGTCTCCATGTATGGATTATACCTAAGAAGTTGAATTCCGTATAAAACTTGCGCGGGGTGACGCCGCGCATCCGCGTACGACGCCACCCTCCGCAGCCTATCGGTCACATTCCGGGGCGATCACAGTCCGAAGCGACGCTGGAGATCCCCGAGCTGCCCGGGCAGCCTGGGCGCCGCCCCCTGCTGGCCCGGGTGACCGTGGCCCGGTGCGGGAGCGCCGCCGCCCGGCACGCCCGGCTCGTGCGGCACCGCGCCCGTCGCCTGCTCCGCCATCAGCGTCTCGGTCGACTGGAGCAGCACCGTACCCGCTCCGACGAACTCGAACTGGTGCTCCTCGCCCGAGGTGCCCCCGATCCCCGTCAGCGAGCGCAGCCCGCCCATCACCCCGGTCATATAGCCGTGGTCGTAGTGGTGGCACGGCGAGGGGCAGTCCGCCCAGCCCACCAGCGCCTGCGGATCCACCCGGATAGGGGGTTCCATGAAGACGACCGGACCGTTCGAGGCCGCCACGAACTTCCCCGTACCGATCAGCGTCAGAAAGCCCGGCACGATCGACTGCTTCAGCGCCAGCGACGGCTGGTACGCCAGCAGGTTCCCGGAGCGGATCGTCAGATTGCCGTCCTCCAGGTCGTACGAATTGACGTCGAAGGCCCGGTCGGCGAGCAGCATCTTGCCGCTGCCCTCCGCCACCACCCAGTCGCTCGCGTGCAGCGGCGAGTGGAAGCTCGTACGCAGCAGCCGGTCGAAGCGGCCGTGCCCGATCCCGTTGAAGTCGATCCGCCCGTAGTAGGCGATCATCTTCCCCTTCTGGAGGAACCACTGGCTCCCCTTCAACTCCACGCAGAAGGTGTACGAGTTGACGTTGTCGTCGCTGGGCAGCGTCATCGGGTCATGGATCACGGGCGCGCTCACAGCTTCTCCTCCGACGCCTGGACGTACACCGCACCGCTGCCGCTCAGTTCGAGCTGGAACGCCTCGCCCGAGCCGCGCCCCACCATGTCGCGCCAGCCGAGCGCCGTGGAGAGCTTGTTCCGTACCTCGCCATGGTGCGCGACATACGCCTGGGGGTCCACATGGACATCCCTGCCGGGGCTGATCGGCACCTCGATCACCCCGCCGTGCGCCATCACCGCGACCGCGCCGTGCCCCTTGAGCGTGGTGGTGAACAGGCCCTGGCCGGTCACCTGGCCGCGCACCATGCCCATGACCCCGCCCTGCGAGCCCATGAACATCGTGCCCTGCTGGAGCGTCCCGTCGAAGGCGAGCAGCCGGTCGGCCTCGACGTAAAGGGTGTCCCCGGCGAGATTGATGACCTGGATGTGATGGCCGCCATGGCCGAACAGCACCGTACCGCTGCCCTCCACGGTCATCAGCGGCGTCGCCTCGTTGGCCACCCGCCGGCCGATCATCGACATCAGCCCGCCCTGGCCGCCCTGCATGTTCGGGGTGAAGCTGACCTCGCCCCGGTACGCGAGCATCGCGCCCCGCTGGCTGAACATCTTCTGGCCGGGCATCACCGTCGCCTCGACCATCTTCGAGTTGATCTCGCGGAACGGCATCACACATCGCCCCCGACCGTATTGCGCTCGCTGGGCTGTACGTACACGAGCCCGTCGCCCTCGAAGCGGATCTGGAAGGCCTCGCCGCCGCCCTCGCCCATGAGGGTGCGGAAGGTCACCCCCGCCTGGAAGTGCTGCTGGAGACTGCCCTGGTGGGCGATGTACGCGCCGGGGTCGACCGAGAGCGGGTACTGCGGGGTCACACGCAGGACCACCGCGGGACCGTCGGACATGATCGCCGCCTGCCCCATGCCCTCGACGGTCGTGGTGAACAGACCGTTGCCGGTTGCGCCGCCGCGCAGCCCGGTGAAGGTCGTACCGGTCCGCAGCCCGGCGTCCGTGCAGAGCAGATTGCTCGCCTCGACATAGAGCTTGTCGCCGTGCAGCGACACGAGGTTTATCTCGCTCGCCCGGTCGGCGAAATAGCAGGTGCCCTGGCCCCTCACCTCCATGACGGTCATCTGTTCACCGGTGAGGCGGCGCGTCACCATCCCGCGCAGGCCCTCACCGCCGCCGGACATCTTCTTGAACGTCATCTGGCCGTCGTACGCGACCATCGAGCCGTTCTTCGCTTTGACGGCGTCGCCGGACATGTCCACGGCGAGCACCTTGCTGCCTTGCAGTCGGAACTGAGCCACGGATCGAAGGTAATGGGCCGAGGAGGGTACGAACAGGGCTTTCCGTCCCGGCCGCGTCCCACCCTCGTAACGGTCGGGCAAAACCGGGCTGCCACAATGGTCCCGCTTGTGCGCGCGTTCACAAGATCGCGCGGCCCTGCCTCCCCCCGACGCCCCCTGACCCCGAAGGTGCCTGCCTCGTGGACATCAAGACCGCCTCCTCCCTCCACCGACTCCGCCTGGTCTCCGCCCCCGAGGCCGTGTCCTTCCTGCTGCTGCTCGTCTGCTCGGTGCTCAAGCGCACGACGGACTTCAACGCCGTGCCCGTGATGGGCGCGATCCACGGCCTGCTCTTCATCCTGTACGTGATCTTCTGGCTGGACGCCTGGAACCGCACCAAGTGGTCCTTCGGGACGGCGGCCCTCTACTTCGTCCTCTCCGTCCTGCCGACCGGCGGCTTCTTCGCCGAGCGCAAGCTCAAGCGCGCGGCCGAGGACGAGGTCATCGCCTCCCGCGCCCGCCGCGAGGACCGCGAAGGTACGGTGAACGCATGATCGTCGCCTTTTCCGTCTCCCCGCTGGGTGTGGGGGAGGACGTCGGCGAGTACGTCGCCGACGCCGTCCGGGTGGTCCGCGAGTCCGGGCTGCCGAACCGTACCGACGCCATGTTCACCTCGGTCGAGGGCGAGTGGGACGAGGTGATGGACGTGGTCAGGCGGGCCGTCGCGGCGGTCGAGGCGCGGGCGCCGCGGGTCTCGCTGGTGCTCAAGGCGGACATCCGGCCGGGGGTCACGGACGGGCTCACGTCGAAGGTCGAGACGGTGGAGCGGCATCTGTCGGCGCCGGGCGAGACGTCCTGACCCGTTGGCGCCGGGCGAGGCTTTCCGGGCCCGCCTGAGGTTCCGTACGCCGTCCCGGGCCTGGGCCGGATCCCGTACGCCCTGCCGGGCCTCCGTAAGCCCGAGCTGTCCTGGCCCGAGCTGTCCGGGCCCGAGCTGTCCTGGCCCGGGCCGCCCGGGCCGGCGCCGTCCGGACCCGCGTCCGGGCATGGGCGCTTCCGAGTCTGTGTCCCCTTCCCGGAACCGCGCCACCGCCCGCGCCCGTACGCGGTAACGCCCCGGCCCCGAACCGCCCGCACGGACGACCCCCGGTCGACACGCCGGTCGATATCCCTTTCCGTGGGGATATCGACCTCGCGACCTCTGGAGGCACCGTGCGGTCCGACGGCTACGACTCCGACGGCTACGACTACGACTTCTACAGTTGCCTCGCCGGTCCCCTGACGGAGCCGACGGGGCCGGAAAGGCCGGGCGGACCGGACACCAGCCGCGCGTACCGCGTGCGCTACCGCAGTCTGCTCGCCCGTGAACCCCACCGGATACGCGCGGTCCTGCTGATGGCCCTCGCCCCGGTGCTCTCCGCCGCCCTCCTCGTCTATCTGGTCTGGCCCACCCACCGGACCAGGCGCGAGGGCGGCGAGCGCTGGCTGGCCGTCTTCGACCAGGTGATGCTCGGCTCGATCGGGCTGATCTCCCTGTTCATGCTCGTCAACGTCACCTCGGTCGCCCACGCCACGATGGTCGCCAGGGACCCCATACCCGTGCCCGCGGAGGCGGGTACCAGGGTCGCGTTCCTCACCACGTACGTACCGGGCAAGGAGCCGCTGTCCATGGTGCGCGGCACGCTCGAAGGAGCGGTACGGCTGCGCCACTGCGGCCCGCTCGACGTATGGCTGCTCGACGAGGGCGACGACAGCGAGGCCAGGGCGCTCTGCGAGGAGCTGGGTGTCCGTCACTTCACCCGGCACGGGGTGCCGGAGTGGAACCAGCCGAAGGGCGCGCACAAGACACGTACCAAACACGGCAACTACAACGCGTGGATCGCGATGCACGGCGACGAGTACGACTTCTTCGCCTCCGTCGACACCGACCACGTACCGCTCCCCAACTACCTGGAGCGGATGATGGGTTACTTCCGCGATCCGGATGTGGCCTTCGTGGTGGGACCCCAGGTGTACGGCAACTACACCTCACCGGTCACCAAGGCCGCCGAGTCGCAGCAGTTCCTCTTCCACGCGCTGATCCAGCGGGCCGGAAACCGCTATCACGCCCCGATGTTCGTCGGCACCAACAACGTCGTCCGGATCAGCGCGGTCAAGCAGATCGGCGGGCTGTACGACTCGATCACCGAGGACATGGCCACCGGCTTCGAACTGCACCGCAGGCTCAATCCCCGTACGGGCCGCTACTGGCGCTCCGTCTACACCCCCGACGTACTGGCCGTCGGCGAGGGCCCCGCCTCCTGGACCGACTTCTTCACCCAGCAGCTCCGCTGGTCCCGGGGGACGTACGAGACGCTCTTCACGCAGTACTGGAAGGCGCCCTTCCGGATGCCGCCGGGCCGGCTGCTCAGCTACACGCTGATGCTCGTCTACTACCCGATGACCGCGGTCAACTGGCTGCTGGGCATTCTGAGCTGTGTCCTGTTCCTCTGGCTCGGCGCCTCCGGCACCCAGGTGTCCTCGTCGGTCCTGCTGATGCTCTACAGCGACGCCGCCGCTCTCCAGATCGGCCTCTACCTCTGGAACCGGCGCCACAATGTGTCCCCGCACGAGCCGGAGGGCTCTGGCGGGCTGGCCGGGATGGCGATGTCCGCGCTCTCCGCGCCGATCTACCTCCGGTCGCTCGGCTCGGCGGTGATCCGCACCCGCGGCAGCTTCGTCGTCACGCCCAAGGGCGGCAGTGCCAGCCCCGACCGGCTGATGACCTTCCGGCTGCATCTCTACTGGGCCGGTCTGCTGGTCGCCTCGCTGATCGCGTCCGTGTTCCTGGACCACACCCACGCGGCGATGCGCACCTGGGCCCTGCTGGCCCTCGCCATCGCGCTCGCGCCCGTCGCCGTCTGGGGCTGGACCACCTGGCGCGGGGAGGTCCGCCGCAAGGCCGCCGTGCCGGGCGAGACCGTCACCGTGCCCGCCCCCGGGCCGGGCGAGGAGCCCGAGCCCGCGCTCGCGACGACCGGCGGGAACTGACCGGCGCCCGGCGGGTACCGACCAGCGCCCGGCGGGGACTGGCCGGCAACGGCTGGGGACCGACCGGCGACCGGTGCGAACCGACCGGCGACCGGGGGCATGTGACCGACGACCGGAGGGAACCGACCCATGGCTTCCTACGCGTACCGACCGACGAAGAAGTTCAAGAAGACCCTGCTCGGCGGCGGGGCACTGGTCCTGCTCCTCGGCCTCAACGCCCCCGCCGCCGTCTCCTTCGCCCAGGAGACCTACCACGCGTACAAGATCTCCCGGCCGGGCTACAAGCGGCAGTACGGCTCCTGGGCGCTGCTCGACGTCCCGCCGGAATACCGTACGAACGCGATCCACGCGGCCCTGCTGCACACCGGCAAGGTGCTGCTCATCGCCGGATCCGGCAACAACCAGAAGAAGTTCGACGCGGGCTCGTTCGACACGGTCCTGTGGAACCCGGCCGACAACACCTTCAAGAAGATCCCCACCCCGGAGGACTTCTTCTGCTCCGGCCACTCCCAGCTCCCCGACGGACGGCTGCTGGTGGCGGGCGGCACGGCGCGGTACGAGGTGCTCGACGGCGGGATACGGCGGGCGGGCGGCGGTATGCGCGTCAAGAACGAGAACCCGGACCGGTCGTACACCTTCAAGAAGGGCACGCGCTTCCGCTCCCCGTCGGGCGTCGAGTACGTCAGCACCGCCGATGTGACCGTGCCGAGGGCCAAGAAGCAGCTCCAGGCCGGATACGGCAAGGGCGACCGGATGCAGCCCTGGCGCCCCAAGGTCACCGCCGGCGAGGCGCGGGTCTTCGTGGAGGCGGTCAAGGAGGGCCCGCAGGCGCTGACGACCCAGGCCGCGCAGTACGAGATCCTCGGCCTCAAGGGCAAGGACGCCGCCAATCTCTACGGCCTGGCGCAGAAACTCACCACGGAGAAGCAGGACTTCCAGGGCATCAGATCGGCGTACGAATTCGACCCCACGGCCGAGAAGTACATCCGGGTGGACCCGATGAAGGAGGCCCGCTGGTATCCGACCCTGGTGGGTCTGGAGGACGGCAAGGTGCTCGCGGTGTCGGGCCTGGACGATGTCGGCGCCGTACTCACCGGGGACAACGAGGTGTACGACCCGAAGACCAAGAAGTGGTCCAAGGGCCCCACCCGCTACTTCCCGACCTATCCCGCGCTCTTCCTCACCAAGGGCGGCAAGCTCTTCTACTCCGGTTCCAACGCGGGGTACGGACCCGCGGACAAGGGCCGCAAGCCCGGGCTCTGGGATCTCAGGACGAACACGTTCACCGGCATCGACGGGCTCACCGACGGCGACCAGACCGAGACGTCGGCCTCCCTGATGCTCGCGCCGGTCCAGCGCCAGCGGCTGATGCTGCTGGGCGGCGGGGGCGTCGGCGAGTCGTCCAAGTCCACCGCGCGTACGGCGATCATCGACCTGAGCGAGGAGAGCCCGGCGTTCCGGGAAGGGCCCCGGCTGCCGCAGGGCACGCGCTATCTGAGCAGCGTGCTGCTGCCGGACGACACGGTGTTCACCACCGGCGGCTCGTCGGACTACCGCGGCCGCAGCGCCAGCGACATCCTCAGGGCGCAGTTCTACGACCCGGCGACCAACGCCTTCCGCCGCGCCGCCGACCCCACCGTGGGCCGCAACTACCACTCGGAGGCGCTCCTGCTGCCCGACGGCCGCGTGGCCACCTTCGGCTCGGACCCGCTCTTCGACGACGCCGACAACACCAAGCTCGGCACCTTCGAGCAGCGCATCGAGATCTACACCCCGCCCTACCTCCAGGGCGACCGCGCCTCGGACGGCAACCGCCCGGCCCTGGGCGAGGGCCCCCGCCGCACCGACCCCCACGGCCGCGCCACCTTCCGCACGGCGCATCCCGACCGCATCACCAAGGCCCGCCTGATGCGCCCCAGCGCGGTCACCCACACGACGGACGTCGAACAGCGCTCGATCGAACTGAAACTCACCAGGACGAAGGACACGGTGACGGTGGAAGCCCCGAAGGACCGCACTCTGGCCCCCGCGGGCTGGTACATGCTCTTCGTCACGGACAAGGAGGGCACTCCGTCGCAGGCGAAGTGGCTCCTGGTGGAGTAGCCGCGCGCCGGGCTGCGGAGAAGGCGAGCGGACTCAGGAGACCAGCCGCACCGCAGCCGCAGCGTGGATTACTCCGCCGAGGCCGGCTCACGGATGCCCCGCAGCATGGCTGTAAGGACTGGCCCGTCCGCTGAAGGCTGCTGCGTACTGATCTCCCGGTAGCCCCAACGCTCGTACAGGGCCTTGACCTTGCCGTTCCCGGCGAGGTGGTTGACCAAGAGGGACACTTGCTCCTCCGGCCGGGCGGCGAGCAATTCGTCATGGATGCGCCGGGCGGTGCCGGTACCGCGCCATGGCTCCCGCAGCATGATTTCTTTGAGTGCGATGGTGGACCGACCGGTGACGTTTTCGGGCAAGGGCGTGGTCATCCGGCGCCACCAGCGGTCATCGGATGCGATGGTGTTGACATAGGCGTAGCCCACGGGTTTGTCTCCGTCGTACCCGATGACAGTCTCCCAACCGGGTTCGCCAGCGTGGCGGGCGAGCCGTTCCCCGTACCGCTCCACCGAGTAGTGCGGCTGGTGGAGATGGTCGGCACGTACCTCCGCGTAGACCGCGATCAGTGTGTCCCACACACCGTCAATACCGGTGGAGTGACGCAATTCAATGCCTTCACTCGTCACTGCGGACTCCTTCGACTGGCATGGGCGTATTCATCCCAGATGCGGGTGTGGGGGCTGGAGGGCGCGGTCAGGCGCAGCGTGTTGCCCATGTCCTGCAACATGCTGGTCACCCGTGGGTGCTGGCCGGTGGGGTCGGTGGGGATGGACATGGCAGTGGCTACAGCCAGCTCCAAGTCACCTTGGCCGAGTTGGGATTGAGCCAGGCGGGCGGTGGTGATGGAGTGGGTGCGCCGCATCTCGGGCCGGAGCAATGCCAGGCTGCGGTGCGCGTGGGCTTCGGCGCTCTCGTAATCGCCCAGGGCCAGGTAGGCGGCGAGGGCGAGGTTCTCCAACTCGGCTTGGTCGTAGAAGGCATTCATCCATAGAGGCCGTTGCTCGGCGGGGTCGGCCTGTTCGAGGGCTTCCCGAGCGTGGCCCAGGGTGTGGCGTACCGCTCGCATGTCGCCGGTCAGCCCCTGGATGGCGGCGTGGCGGGCGTGGCCGAGGGAGGCAAATAGCGGGTCGCGGCGGGCGACGGGCAGGCGCCGGGCCACGTCGTTGGCTGCAAGCGCGTCCGCCGGCCGGCCCATATGGCGGTACAGACTTCCGGCGTGGGACCAGATACGGAACTGGATCGTGGAGTCGCCCGACATGGTGGCCAGACTGGATGCTCTGTCGAAGTGGCGTTGCGCGGCATCGAACCGGCAGCCGTCGATGGCAGCCCACATCGCGCTGGAGATAAAGGATGCCGCACATCCGTAGAGGGCTCCACGCACCCGCTGACTCGCCGTGCCGCGTCCCTGGAGAGTTATCGCCTCACCAGCGAGGGCTGAAGCTTGGGTTTCGATGGTGAGCTTGCCGCCATATCGGTGATCGCTGGCGATCAAGACGGCGAACTTCGCGAACAGCCGCCACACATCGCTCTCGCCGATACGAGGCCGCGCGCCGTGGGCCGGTACGGCGGTGGCGGCCAGGGCCACTCCGGTGGACGCACTGATGAAGCGGCGGCGGTGCACTGGATCCTTCGATGGTGCCGTCCGCGAGGAGTCTTCTCCTCGCGGTACGAAGCCCAGCTCGGTGACAGGGCAGTTGAATATGGCCTCCAATGCCGCGCGCTGTCGGTGGTGAGGCCAGTGGGTTTTTCCGGTCAGCCAGTTGCGGACAGTGCGGTCACTGACACTTCCTTCGTATCCGGCGGCCCGCAGGTCGCTGTTCAACGCCTCGGCCAATTCTGCCTGCGTAAAGCCGCATTCCGACATGCGCGCCTTGAGGATCTGGTTCCCCTCCATCCGGCCACCGTAGCCGCGCTGTTGCACCGGGACGAACCGAGCGACATGGAAATTTCCGGTTGCATTCGTTGCACGCAGCGCCGTTTGTTCCTTACGCACTGTGGCCACCGGTCGTTGACTGAGCACAACCGCCGAGCCCGGACAGCTCGGCGGACAGCAGGAGGACGCCCCCCCTCGGCGGAGGCGACGACACCCGCCGGTTCCACCACACCACCCAGAGGTCCTGATGACCGTGAGCGCGACAGCCCCTACGGACGGCCGGCTCGGCTACTCCGAGACGCTGCCCTGTGAGGCAGGAAGTGCCGCAGCCGCCCGCCGCCTGGTGCGCACCGCACTGACCGAGTGGGGCTTGGAGCATGTCGTAGAGGATGGCGTCCTGGTCGTCACCGAGTTGGTGGCCAATGCCGTCAACCACACCCAAGACAGTTCCATCCAGGTCATCGTCACGCGCCCTGCGGACGGTCACGTACGCATCGGTGTGATGGACAGGTCCCGGACCATGCCTGTCCTACGGTGCCCTGCGGACACCGAGGTACACGGACGCGGACTGGCGCTGGTGGATGCCTTGGCCGTCCGGTGGGGGACCGTCCTCAAGGACAGGGGCAAGTGCGTCTGGGGCGAGCTGAAAGCAGAGAGCCGGTGACCGCCCAACCTGCCTCTCCGAAGCTGTCCATCCATCCTCGTACGGCCCAGCCAGGGAGACAGTCATGCATGACTTGATCGCCGCCCCCCTCCAAGACCAGTACCTCATCCTGCGGCCGGGCAGCCGACGCGCGATCAAGGTCGGCCGCTCCAAGTTCGCCGACCTGCACAATGCCGTGTCCAGTGGACAGCCCGTACCGGCCTGGCTCCGGGACGTGGCGCGTCGCACCTGGGGCGTCGACACCTCCGGCCGTCGGGCCGATGCTGCCGTCCTCGTCCGTGAGCCCGGCCCGTACGAATTCAGCCGCGCCACATGGGAGATCAACCTGGGCTGCGACTTCGACTGTGAGCACTGCTACCTGGGTGAGAAGCGGTTCGAGGGCTTGGACTGGGGCGGCAAGGAACGGCTGCTGACCGTGATACGGGACGCCGGGGTGGTATGGCTCCAGATCACCGGCGGGGAACCGCTGATCGACCCGCAGTTCCCCGCCGCCTATCAACTCGCGCACGAGCTGGGCATGCAGGTGGAGTTGCTGTCCAACGGTTCCCAACTGGCCAAGCCGCGGATGATGGAGCTGCTGACCGCTCTGCCGCCCACGAAGATGTCCCTGAGCGTTTACGGGGCGAGTGCCGAGACATACGACGGGCTGACCCGTCGGAGGGGCGCCTTCAGGCGGTTCACACGAGGGCTGGACGCTGCCGTCGCCGCCGGACTGAACATCGACCTCAGCCTGATCATCACCGGCCGCAACGCCCACGAGGCCGACGCCATGCGCGCCTGGGCCGACCGGCTGGGCGTGCCGTACCGGGAGTACGCCAACATCTCCCCGACCATCCATGGAGGCGCGGAGACCCTGCCCTCGCAGTCCCCGGAGCACCTGACTCACAGGGCGCCTTTCACCGGTTGTCCGGCCGGCCACACGTTCTTCCACGCCGACCCCTTCGGCAAGGCGTCCATCTGCAAGGTGGGGCGTGAGCCGAACATCGATCTCTCCACCGAGGGCGTGGCCGGGCTTGCCCGGCTGGGCTCGATCGCAGATTCCCTCATGCTTCGCACCGGAGGATGCGGCGGCTGTCAACTCTCCGGCACCTGCCGGGTCTGTCGGCCGATGGCCAAAGTCTTCCAGGAGGCGAAGGCACCACTGCACAGCTACTGCCAACACGGAATGAAGGAGACCGCGTCATGACCGTCATGGTCGAAATCGCACCGATCCGCACGGCCGAGGACCCCGAAGAGGTCGCCCTGATCGAGGACGTGGAGACCTACACCGCGGCGTCCCAGCCGGGATGCAACGACGACAACCCGTATCGCTGACACCCATCCGCACAGGGCGACCCAATAGGCCAGGGCCATGGCAAGCGCCATGGCCCTGCGCCGTTCCGTGGGAGGCTCCCACCATGCCGACCCACCGCCTGATCGAACTGCCTGCCGACGTACTGGCTGCCATCTCTGAGACCACCGGCCCCGTGGTCAGGACCGAACCCGTGGGCTCCGGGTTCAACAGCGAGATCGCCGCCCGCGTTCACACCGAGAGCGGCACCGTCTTCGTCAAGGGGCTGCGCGCCGATCACCCCCGGGCATGGACCCAGCAGCGTGAGGCGGAGATCAACCCGAACGTCCAGGGCATCGCTCCGCGCCTGCTATGGCATCTGAAACCCGCCGGATGGGACCTGCTCGGGTTCGAGACCGTGAACGGCCGCCACGCCGACTACGCGCCGGGGTCGCCGGACGTGCCGCTGGTGGCCGCCACACTGCGGAGGCTGGGCGACATTCCGTGCCCGAACCTGTCACTCAAGACGATGCCGAACCGGATGGCCGCCTATAGCGACACTCCGGACCTGTTCGCCGGAGACCGGCTGCTGCACACCGACTGGCACAACACCAACGTCCTCGTCGATGACGAGAGCGCCCTCCTGGTGGACTGGGCATGGGCCTCCCAGGGCGCCGGGTGGATCGACCCGGCCCTGTGGGTCATCTGGCTCATGGCCGGAGGCCACACCGCACCCCAGGCCGAGTCTTGTGTCGCCGCGCTCCCTGTATGGACGGGGGCACCGAAGGCCGCTGTCGACGCCTTCGCGGCGGCCAGTGCACGCCTGTGGCGGGAGATCGCGGGCGCCGACCCGGATCCGTGGACCCAGCGAATGGAACGGGCGGCCGATGCGTGGGCGAGGCACCGCATCGGCTCCGCATCCAGCAGCGGGTAAGGAAGCCGTCGCCGCGTATCCACGCGAACCCGGGAAGCCCTCGGTCTGACGGGCTCGGAGTGCGTTTTGGCCCTGGGGATCTGGAGCGTCCATCTCACCGATCCGGCCGAGACCGCACGGGAGTCGGGCGGGCTGCTCGGCTCGCGCGGTCAGGTCTTCGCCTTGCGGGCCAGGCCCAGGGCGTAGTCGGGCCACCAGGTGCCGGCCGGGGGGCCGCCGCGGCAGGGGCCGTCGGAGTCGCCGGGGCGTTTGATCCAGAGGTAGGCGTCGACGAGTTCGTTGCCGGTGTCGGTGGTCGGCGGGGTGCCGAGGGCGCGGCCCGGGGGGTTGCACCAGGCCTCGTCGCCCTGGCCGGCGAGCGGGCCCGCGCCGTTCCTGCTGGTGTCGACGGTGAAGTGGGCGTCGCCGAGCAGACCGGAGAGGCGGGTGCCGAAGGCCTTGACGGCGTCGTTCGTCTGGAAGTTGGAGACATTGAGCGAGAAGCCGTCGGCCTCGGCGACTCCGGCGCGTTTGAGGGGGGCCGTCAGCCGGGCGGGGTCGGCGATCCAGTGCGGGTTGCCCGCGTCCAGGTAGACCTTGGTCCCCGGCTGCTTCTTCAGCCGGCCGATCGCCTGGGCGAGCAGCCCGTACCGCTCGTCGTGGTACTGCGCCGGGGTGCAGCCGTCCACGAGGTGCGGTACGGCGTCGGGCTCCAGGATCACGATGGCGGGGGCCTTGCCGATCGCGCCGGCGAAGGCGTCGATCCAGGCGCGGTAGGCCGCCGCGTCGCGGGCGCCGCCCGCCGAGTACATCCCGCAGTCGCGGTGCGGGATGTTGTACGCGACGAAGACCGCGGTCCGCTTGCCGGCGGCTCCCCGTACCGCCCTGGCGATCTCCGGTACGGGGTCGTCCCCGGCCGGCCACTCGGCCACCGCGCGCTCCGAGATCAGCCGCAGGGCCTTCGCGTCGTCCTGGCGGCCCTCCTTCTCCCACTGCCGCACCTGGCGGGCCGCGTCGCTCTCCGGGTCGATCCAGAACGGCGACGTGGTGACGGCGGCGGCCTCGCCTTCGAGCGTGGCGGCGCCGGTCCCGTCGGCGGCGCCGCTCTTCGCGGCGGAGCGCGGGGATTCGGAGGAGGAGGTTCCGCAGGCCGCGGCCGTCAGCGCGAGGACGGTGGTGACAAAGGCGGAGAAGGCGGCGGTGAGTGAGTACGAGCGGTGCGGCCTGCGGCCGGACATACAGCCCCCTCGGACGACGACTGCCGGGATACGGCTACTGGGGTAGACAAGACCGGATAATCGTTACATAGCGGGCTAATGTCATGGTGCTGCGACACCGTGCGGCCCGCCCCGCCGGGACGTCCGGACCGAAGGGCGAGACAGGGCTGACCGCTATGTGACCAGTGGGTAAGGTCGATGCCGTGCCGAAGCCGCTCAATCTCCCGTTCGATCCCATCGCACGCGCCGACGAACACTGGCGGCAGCGCTGGGGTCCCGTACCCGCCATGGGCGCGATCACCTCGATCATGCGCGCGCACCAGATCCTGCTCGCCGGGGTCGACGCGGTGGTCAAGCCGTACGGGCTGACCTTCGCCCGGTACGAGGCGCTGGTGCTGCTCACGTTCTCCAAGGAGGGCGAGCTGCCGATGTCCAAGATCGGTGAGCGGCTGATGGTCCACCCGACCTCGGTCACCAACACCGTGGACCGGCTGGTGATCGCCGGGCTGGTCGACAAGCGGCCCAATCCCAACGACGGCCGCGGCACCCTCGCCTCCATCACGGACAAGGGGCGCGAGGTGGTGGAGGCCGCCACCCGCGATCTGATGGAGATGGAGTTCGGGCTGGGGGCGTACGACGCCGAGGAGTGCGCGGAGATCTTCGCGATGCTGCGGCCGCTGCGGGTGGCGGCGCAGGACTTCGAGGAGTAGCGGGCCGGGGGGCGG
>NZ_LATD01000110.1 GCF_000981895.1 Streptomyces odonnellii
GCGGTCCCGACAGGGCACCGGGGGGAGCCGCCCGGCCCGGTCCCTGATCCACCCGGCCCGTCCTGACCCGCCTCATCCGCCCGAGCCGCCCGATCCCCTCCCGTCCACCCACCT
This sequence comes from Streptomyces odonnellii, assembly GCF_000981895.1. GTDB lineage: Bacteria > Actinomycetota > Actinomycetes > Streptomycetales > Streptomycetaceae > Streptomyces > Streptomyces odonnellii. Next base: position 115 of record NZ_LATD01000110.1, read on the forward strand.
CTGTCCGTCCGACTCCGTCCACCCGTCCGTCCAGCGCCACACCGCCGCAGCACCGCCGAGGAGGCAGCCCCCGTGACCGCCCGCACGCCGTCCGACCGTCCTTCGGAGCCCACGCTCCCCACCACCTCCGTCCCCGCCCCGGCCGCCGGGGCGGGGAAGAAGCCCGCGCGCCGCAAGCGCCCACAGGACTCCGGTGCCACCGCCCCGCCGCCGCGCGACGATCCCGGCGAGCGTGCGGAGGCGGTGCGGGCCGCGCCCGCGCTGGACGGCACGGACCGGGAGCGGCTGCTCAACGGCTCGCACCACGATCCGCACGCGCTGCTGGGCGCGCACCCGGTGGCGGACGGCGTGCTGTTCCGAACGCTGCGGCCGTACGCGCGCGCGGTGACCGTCGTGACCAGGCAGCCCGCCGCCCGGAAGCCCGCAGGGGGCCCCGCCGTACGGGTCGCGCTGCATGACGACGGCGACGGCTTCTTCTCCGGGATCCTGCCGCTGGAAGCCGCCGGAGCCGCTGGAGCCGTACCGGAGTACACACTCCTCGTCCGCTACAGCGACACCGCCGAGCCGCTCGACGAGCTGGAGGTGGAGGATCCGTACCGTTTCCTGCCCGCGCTCGGCGAACTCGATCTCCATCTGATCGGCGAGGGCCGGCACGAGGAGCTGTGGCGGGCCCTCGGTGCCCGGACCATGACCCACCAGGGCGTGGCCGGCACCCGCTTCACCGTCTGGGCGCCCAATGCCCGGGGCGTACGGATCTCCGGCGACTTCAACTACTGGGACGGCACCGCCCTGCCGATGCGCTCGCTGGGCTCCACCGGGGTGTGGGAGCTGTTCGTACCGGGGATCGGCGAGGGCGCGCTGTACAAGTTCGACATCACCCGCCCGGACGGTTCGCACACCCTGCGCGCCGACCCGATGGCACGCCGTACGGAAGTGCCGCCCGCGACGGCCTCCGTGGTCACCGAGTCGCACCATGTGTGGCGCGACGAGCAGTGGCTCAAGCACCGCGCCGACCGGCCGGTGCACGAGGCGCCGTTCTCGGTGTACGAGGTCCATCTCGCTTCCTGGCGGCCTGGACTGACATACCGTCAGCTCGCCGCACAGCTCCCCGCGTATGTCCGTGACCTCGGTTTCACCCATGTCGAGCTGATGCCGGTGGCCGAGCATCCCTTCGGCGGATCCTGGGGCTATCAGGTCACCGGCTTCTACGCGCCGACCTCCCGGATGGGCACCCCCGACGACTTCCGGTATCTCGTCGACGCCCTGCACCGCGCGGGCATCGGTGTGATCGTCGACTGGGTGCCCGCCCACTTCCCCAAGGACGACTGGGCGCTGGCGCGGTTCGACGGCCGGCCGCTGTACGAGCACGGGGACCCGCGACGGGCCGAGCACCCCGACTGGGGAACGCTGGAGTTCGACTACGGCCGCACGGAAGTCCGTAACTTCCTGGTCGCCAACGCCGTGTACTGGTGCGAGGAGTTCCATGTCGACGGGCTGCGGGTCGACGCGGTCGCCTCGATGCTCTACCTCGACTATTCGCGCGAGGAGGGCCAGTGGACGCCCAACGAGCGTGGCGGGCGGGAGAATCTGGACGCTGTCGCCTTCCTCCAGGAGATGAACGCGACGGTCTACCGCCGCTGCCCGGGGGTGGTGACGATCGCCGAGGAGTCCACCGCCTGGAACGGTGTCACCCGTGCCACCCACCATGTGGGCCCCGACGGCTTCGGCGGGCTCGGCTTCGGGCTGAAGTGGAACATGGGCTGGATGCACGACTCGCTGGACTACGTCTCCAAGGAGCCGGTCCACCGCAGGTACCACCACGGCGAGATGACGTTCTCCATGGTGTACGCGTACAGCGAGAACTATGTCCTGCCGATCTCCCACGACGAGGTCGTGCACGGCAAGCGCGCGCTGGTCTCCAAGATGCCGGGCGACTGGTGGCAGCAACGCGCCAATGAGCGTGCCTACTTGGGCTTCATGTGGGCCCACCCCGGCAAGCAGCTCCTCTTCATGGGGCAGGAGTTCGCGCAGGGCGCGGAGTGGTCGGAGGGGCACGGCCCGGACTGGTGGGTGCTCGATCCGTCGTACGAGGCCGAGGCCGACCACCGGGGCGTACGCGATCTGGTGCGCGATCTCAACAGGGTGTACGCCGCGACGCCCGCGCTCTGGGAGCGGGACACCGTGCCGGAGGGCTTCGCGTGGGTCGACGGCGACGCGGCCGACGACAATGTCTTCGCCTTCCTCCGCTTCGACGCGGACGGCTCGCCGCTGCTGGCGGTCTCGCACTTCTCGCCGGTGGTGCGGCAGCGGTACCGGCTCGGTGTTCCGGAGGAGTTCGCGGCCTGGACGGAGATCCTGAACACGGACGCGGCGCGGTACGGCGGCAGCGACGTGCTGAACGCGGAGCCGCTGAAGCCGGAGCCGGTGGCGGCGCACGGCCGGCCGGAGAGCATCCAGCTCACACTGCCGCCGCTGGCGACGGTGTGGCTGCGGCCGGTCTGAGGTTTTCGTACGGTGCCGCCCCGCCGGGATCGCTCCGGCGGGGCGGCACCGTACGGTCCACGGCCGGGCGCGTTCAGGTACGTACGATTCGTACGATCCCCAGCCGCTGGGTCGCCCGGGTCAGGGCCACGTACAGGTCGTTCGTGCCGCGCGGCGAGGCGTTCAGGATGCCGTCCGGATCGGCGACGATCACCGTGTCGAACTCCAGGCCCTTCGCCTGGCGCGCGCCGAGCAGGACCACCGGCCGGGTGAGATCGGGCTCGGAGCCCCAGGAGGCGTCCGAGAGCTGTGCCGCGAGGGCGGGCAGCAGGGTGGCCGGGGCGATCACCGCGAGACGTCCCTCGCCCGGGTGCGCCAGCGCCGGATCCGAGGTCAGCGCGGCGGCCGTACGTACCAGAGCCGCCGCCTCCACCGTACGCACGAGGGGGACGCGGCCGGTCGACCGTACCGACTTCGGGGGTTCGAAGAGCGGGTCGGCGGTCCGCCGCACCTCGGCCGCGACCTCCATGATCTCCACCGGCGTACGGTAGTTGACGCCGAGCCGCACCAGCCGCCAGCGGTCGCCGACGTACGGTGCGAGGATCTGCCGCCAGGAGTCGCAGCCGGCCGCGTCACCGGTCTGGGCGGGGTCGCCGACCAGGGTCATGGAGCGGCTGGGGCAGCGGCGCATCAGCAACCGCCAGGCCATGGCGGAGAGTTCCTGTGCCTCGTCCACGACGATATGGCCGAAGGCCCAGGTGCGGTCGGCGGCGGCCCGTTCGGCGGCGCTGCGGTGGTCGGCCTCCTCCTGCCGGTCCGCGAACCGTTCGGCGTCGATGATGTCGTGTGCGGCGAGCACCTCGGACTCCTGGTCCTCGAACTCGTATGTCTTCGAGCCCTCGGAGAGGTCGAGCACGCCCTGCGCGTAGGCGATCCGGTCCTGGCGCTCGGCCTCGGCGGCGGCGCGGGCGGCGCTGTCGTCCTCGCCGAGGAGTTCGGCGGCCTCGTCGAGCAGCGGTACGTCGGCGGGGGTCCAGGGGCCGTCGGTCCTGCGGATCAGCTCGGCTTCGTCGTCCGGGAGGCGGGTGGGCCCGGCGAGGAAGTCGGCGATCAGCCGCTGCGGGGTGAGGAGCGGCCAGAGTTCCTCGATCGCGGCGTGCACCTCGCGGCTGGTGGCGATCTCCTTGCCGAGCTGGGCGATGTCGTCCGCGCCGAGCAGATTCCCGTCGCCGAGGGGATCGGCGCCGAGCCGGTCCGCGAGCTGCTCGGTGAGGGCGTCGATGACATGGAAGGCGAAGTGCGGGCGCGCAAGATTGTGCGGAAGGCCGGTCTCCCGGGCGTGCCAGCGGGCGTCCTCGGCCATGGCACGGTCGAGGAGGAGCGTTCCGTACCCCTCGTGGGCGATCTCGGTGGCGCGGTGGGGCACGGTCTGCCGGTCGCGCACCACCCCGGCCAGCACCTCGGCCATCGAGGCCCGGCCCTTGATCTCGGCCGCCGCGGGGGTGTCCGTACCGGTGGCCCGTACCCCCGGGAACAGTTCGCCGACCGTCGCCAGCAGCACTCCGGTCTCACCGAGCGAGGGCAGCACCTCGCCGATATAGCCGAGGAAGGCCGGGTTGGGGCCGACGATCAGCACGGCGCGGCGGGCGAGCTGCTCTCGGTGGGCGTAGAGGAGATACGCGGCCCGGTGCAGCGCGACCGCGGTCTTGCCGGTGCCGGGGCCGCCCTCGACGACCAGCACGCCCCGGTGCGGGGCGCGGATGATGCGGTCCTGTTCGGCCTGGATGGTCTGGACGATGTCGCTCATCCGGCCGGTACGGACGGAGTTGAGCGCGGAGAGCAGGACGGCGTCGGCGTCCGGGTCCTCGTAACCGGTGCGGGTGGTGTCGGTGAGATCCATGATCTCGTCGTGGAGCGCGGTGACGCGGCGGCCCTGGGTGGTGATGTGGCGGCGCCGGCGCAGACCCATGGGGGAGAAGCCGGTGGCGAGATAGAAGGGGCGGGCGACGGGGGCGCGCCAGTCGATGAGGAGGGGGGTGCGGTCCTCGTCGTCGAGACGTATTCCGATTCGTCCGATGTGGTGGACATGGGCACCTGGATCAGCACCCCGGGCTGCGTCGTCGACCTCGGTGCCGTGCCCGTCGC